>JBFMCT010000037.1:26316-32634 GCA_040754375.1 Actinomycetota bacterium | reverse complement strand
GCCCCGCCCGCCGGTCGTCTGTGGGCCGGCCGGGGGGCGCCGTGGCCGGGGCGGGTGCCAGGGCCGGCTCCGGCCACCGTTCCTTCGACCCCGCTGGCCGCCGAGGTGCTCGACGCTGACGGGGCGGCGGTGGGGGTCGACGGCCGGGGAGTGCCCACAGGCACCCCTCACCGGCTGGTCTGCGGCGGTGGCCGGCCCGAGGAGGTGTTGGCCTGGGCCGGGCCCTGGCCGGTCGACGAGCGCTGGTGGGACCCCAGGGCCCACCGCCGGCGCTGCCGCTGGCAGGTGGTCACCGCCACCGGGGCGGCCCACCTGCTCGCGCTCGAAGGGGGTCGGTGGACGGTCGAGGCGACTTATGACTGACCGGGCGGGCTTGGCCGCATCGACAAGGGTGCTGGTCAGGGGCAGGTCGCCGCTCGGCGCGAAGCGCCGATAGCGAAAGACACCAGCCGCCGGGGGGCGTAGGCTCAGGCGGGGCGGCCCCCGTGGACAAGGAAGGACCCGACACAGATGCGTAGATCGTTGCTTGCGGTGCCGATGGCAGCCCTGCTCTTCATGGCCGCCTGCGGAAGCGACGGCGGCACCGACGACACCCCCGCGCCCGGGGCTGACGGCGCCACCGCGACCACGGCCCACGGGCACACCCACGGTGGGGCGCCGGTCAACGCCTCCTGCACCCCGTCGGGCAACACCGTGACCGTGGTGGCCAACAACACGTCGTTCCAGAGCGACTGTCTGGCGGCCCCCGCCGACCAGGCGTTCACCGTTTCGTTCGAGAACAGGGACACGGTTGGCCACAACATCGTGTTCCTCGAGAGCCACAGCGCCACCGAGGTGATGTTCCGGGCCGAGATCTTCGCCGGTCCCGGCACCCGCACGTTCAACGCCGGACCGTTCCGGCCGGGCACCTACGCCTTCCACTGCGAGGTCCACCCCCACCAGATGTCGGGGGCGTTCGTCGTCAGGTAGGGAGCGCGGGTCAGGCGGTCGACACCGGTCCCGTCCAACCGCAGGCGAACTTGACGCGGTCCCAGGCGGCCGCCCGCTGGCGGGCGGTCGTCGACCCGTCCCCGTTACGCACGTAGGAGACGGTGGTCATCATGCCGCCCAGCTGGTGGTAGAGGTTGTGGCAGTGGACCATCCACTGGCCGGGGTTGTCGGCCACGAAGTCGACGGCCACCCTCTCCCCAGGGCGGACGATCGTCGTGTCTTTTCTGGGGCCCGGCGAGCCGTCGGTGCGCACCACCTGGAAGGTGTGGCCGTGCAGGTGCATGGGGTGGAACATCGTGGTCGTGTTGTTGAACACCAGGCGCACCTTCTCGCCCTGGCGCACCTTGAGGGGCTCGTCGCCGTGGGGCGCGCCGTTGATCGTCCACACGTAGCCCTCCTCGCCGCCGCCCAACTCGGCCACGTACACCCGGTCGGGCCGCCCTTCGGGTAGGCGCACGTCGCCCGCGGCCCGCAGGTCACGGTTGTGCAGGACCCTGCCGGTGAGCTCGGAGGGCCGGACGTCTGGCGGCGGGGCCGCTCCCGCCCCCGAACGGATGAGGGCCACAGCCTGGTTGGCCTTGGCCTCGGCCACGGCCACCAACGGGAACACGCCGGCTTCGCTCACGGTCACGACCACGTCGTAGCGCTCGGCCATGGCGATGATCAGCGAGTCGACGCGCACGGGCTCGACCGGGAAGCCGTCGGTGTGGGTGACGACCATCTGGTGGCCGCCCACCGCCACCCGGAACGGTGTGTCCGAGCCGGCGTTGATGATCCGCAGCCGGAGCCGCTCGCCGGGCCGGGCCTCGAACGTCACGGGCTGGGACGGACGGCGGCCGTTCACCAGGTAGAGCGGGTAGACGACGTCACCGCCGGCGCTGGCCAGTTCGGCGCTCGTGGGCCCGGGGTCACCCCCGGCGGCCGCCGCCTCCAGGTGGGCGGCGTGGGCGCCCCGGCCGGCCCGCAGGTCGTCGAGTATCTCCTCGGGGGCCTGGCCCAGCCCGTGCACCCAGTCGTCGAGCACCACCGTGTACTCGCGGTCGTAGGCCCCGACCTCGCGGGGGTCCTCGATCACGAGGGGGGCGTACAAGCCGGTGTCGAGGTGGAGGCCGTGGTGGGGGTGGAACCAGAACGTCCCGGGATCGGGGGCCGTGAACTCGTAGAGGAAGGTCGCACCCGGCGCCACCAGGGGCTGGGTCAGCTCGGGCACGCCGTCCATGTCGTTGCGCAGGGCCAGCCCGTGCCAGTGGATGGTGGTCGGCTCGGGCAGGTTGTTGGTGAACCGGGCCTGGAGGACGTCGCCGGCGGTGAGCCTCACCTCCGGCCCCGGGACTATGCCGTTGTAGCCCCAGGTCTGCACGGGTAGCCCGCCCAGGTCGTGGGCCAGGGGCGATGCGGAGATCGCCACCTGGTGCAGGCGGGCGCCCAACCGCCGCCGCCGGGCCTCGGCTGCGGCCACCTCCGGGCCCGACGCCTCGATGGGCACGGCCGCGGGGGTGGCCCCACCGCAACCGGCCAGCACGACGCCCGCCGACGCGGCACCGCTCAGGGCCAGGAACTGCCGCCGGGACAGGGGAGACATGGGACCGGAGTCTAAGGGCGGACCGGCGCCGGTCGGGCCGGGTGGCCCCTGTAGTAGTAGGTGTCCACGACATCTATTGAAACCCACCGTGCAAAGGCGGTAGGCCGTAGGGCGGGAACAAGGGGGGCGCCGATGGACGGACGACGGCTGGCAGGGTGTGCAGTGGCGTTGGGGGTGATGGCGGGAGCATGCTCGTCGAGCACGACCGCCGGCCCGCCGGAGGCGTCGAGGGCCGCCCAGGTGAACGCGTTCGACGACGAGGTGCCCCTGTCGCGCAGCCACGAGGGCCCGGCCGTCGTCGTCGACAAGGACGACCCCAACATCGTCTACCTGGCCCACGTCGAGCTGATCACCGGCGAGTGCCGGTTCGCCGTCTCGGTCGACCGGGGCGCCACCTGGCGCCAGGAGAACGCGCCCGAACTGCTGCCCTTCACCCGCAACTGCGCCATGGGGGCGGCCTTGCCCCAGAACCTGCGCAACGAGCTCCAGCAGGGCCCCAACGGCGACCTCTACTGGGTCTTCCAGGCCAACGCCCCCGACCGCAACGGCACCCGCAGCGTGATGCTGGGCCGCACCAGCGACGGTGGCCGGTCGTGGACCACCACCGCCATCGACCCGGGCGCGCCCGCGCCCGAGCCCGGCGTGCAGATGGAGGTCAACTTCCAGGGCCACCTGGCCATCGACCCGGCCGATCCCGAGCGTCTGGTCGCCATGTGGCGGCGTTCGTTCCGCAACTACCCCGAGTCGCTCCCGACCCGTCCTTACATGGCGACCTCGACCGACGGCGGGGCCACGTGGAGCGCGCCCCAGCGAATGTTCGAGAAGAACAACGGCTTCGACGGCCCCTACCCGGTCATCGCCGGCGACAGCCTCTACGCCTTCTACCGGGAGTCGGCGCCGCCTGCGCCGGGGGCTGACCAGCCGCCGCTGCCCGAGCCGCCCACCACCAAGCTGTTCGTGGCCATCTCCAACGACGGCGGCCGCACGTGGGCGCAGGACGTGGAGATCGCCCGGGCCCGCGACGCCAGCGAGCCCATGCCCCTCTACGACCGCACCCGCAACATGTTCCACGTCGTGTGGCACGACAACCGGGCCGAGGAGCTCGACATCTACTACTCGTCCTCGACCGACGCCACCACCTGGACCACACCCAAGCTGCTCAACGACGACACGCGGGGGACCCGCGTGGGCCAGCACTACCCCCGCATATCGATGAGCCCCGACGGGCGCATCGACGTGGCCTGGTACGACTGGCGCGACGACCCGTTCCCGCCGCCCACGGTCGGCACCGGCCAGATCCTGTCCCTGTTCAGCAACCGGGGCACGATGTCGAGCGTCTACATGACCAGCTCGCGCGACGGGGGTGAGACGTGGACGCCCAACCTCAAGGTCAACGACCTGCCCATCGACCGCACCATCGGCACGTGGAAGAACAACATCGACGTGCTCTCCCCGGTGGCCATCTCGTCGGACAACCGGGGGGCGGTCGTGGCCTGGTCGGACACCCGCAACGGCAACGCCATCAGCCAGGCCCAGGACGTGTTCACCTCGACCGTCTCGTTCGGCACGACCGAGCCCCGGCGGGTGACGGCCCTGCAGGCCGGCCTAGCCGGCGGCCTGTTCGGCCTCGGCATCGCCATGTGCCTGGCCGTGTTCCTGTTCCGCCGCCAGAACCCCGCCCCCGAGACCAAGCCCGCCCGCCAGGAACAACCGGTCGGCTGAGCCGGCTGAGCCGGCTGAGCCGGCGGTCCAGAACCCCCCGAAACCTGCGCGGGAACCGTGGGCGTTATGCCCGCGAAACCCGCGCGGGTTTCGTGAATGGGGCCGTCACGCCGAGGGCCAGTCCGACCGAGGCAAACGTCGCGGGCAGGATGACGAAGGCTGAACTGTCGGACGCGACGGCTCCGGTCATGAGCAGCACGACGGCCAGGTAGGAGCCGAACTGGGCGCTGGCGGCCGGCCAGGGGCAGGAGAACGGCGGTCACGATCACGCCCACGACCGCCAAGGTCCCCAGTGCGTTGGCGAAGACCGCCCCCCCCAGCAAGACCCGGGCCCGGCCCTCACAGGTCCTGCCGTCCGCCAGGTGGCGTCCCTCGAGAGGAAGAAGTCATCGATAGCCCCACTGCCGGCTGCCGACCGCGCCCGGGACGGATTGGTCCCTTCCCACGACCCCAGCTCGTAGGTCCACCACGCCAGGCGAAGAGAAAGCGACCCCTGATAGTCGTCAGCGGGGTCTCGGACCGACGCTCGCCATGAGAACCGGCCCTCTCGGGGAGCCCTCACCGTGCTGTCGCGGGCGTCGACGAGGTGGAACGAGACCCGCCCCCCGTCCTGGCTGAGGACGGTCAACGCCCCCTGGCAGCCGAGCCCGTCCTCGTCGGAGAAGGCGGCCGCGGCCGGTCCGGAGGCGACGGCCAGTGAGACCGCTACGGCCGCCACGACCACGACCACGACCACGACGGCGATGGCGACGACGGCGAGCGCGGGCCGCTTCACTCACCGGCCACCACCACCGTGATCCCGACCAGTACCACGCCCGCCACCATCGGGGCCCGGCGGCTCACCGTAGGCTCCCGTGGTTGTCTGGGCTGCTCACGGTCCGACCTTGCCGGCGGCCCCAGGCCGCTATCTCGGCCATGGCCCGGTGTCGCGGTCGTTGCCCACCCGTAGGTCGTGGTCGGCCCCGGCGACAGTCACGCGCCGGCCGCGGGCGACCACGGGGACGACCACCAGGACGGCGGCGCCGGGACCCCCCGAAACCTGCGCGGGAATCGTGGGCGTTTCGCCCACGATTCCCGCGCAGGTTCTCGTTTCTCGGTCAGCCGCCTGTGCTCCACCGACCCGCCGTCGCGCCGCCCGAGGGGTCGGTCAGGCGACCCGGACGACGGCGGAGAGGCCGCTGATCTCCAGGAGGCGGGCCGTGCTGGGGGACGGGCTGCGGACGACGAGGTCGCCGCCCGAGGCCCGCAGGTCCTTCACGGCCACCACGATGGCCCGCAGGCCGGTGGAATCTATGAACTCGGTCTCGGCCAAGTCGAGGGTGACGAGCGCCGGGGCCGAGCCGCTCAGGGCCTGGAGCTCTTGCTGGAGGCGGGGCGCGGTGGCCACGTCGAGCTCCCCGGTGACGCGGACCACGGGACTGCCCTGGTTAGGTTCCACGGACACGGCAAAGGGTTGGGGCGTGCTTCTCAATTCGGGTCCCCCCGTCTGGGTCGGGTGGGCGCTCAGGTCGGGTTTCAACCCACGTGCATCCTCGCGCTCGGCGGCTCGGCTGGCAACCGCCCGGCTTCGATCATCGAACATACGTTCGGGTACTCTAGGCGGCGATGGGGTGGAACAACCCGCCGGCGCCGAGGCCCGAGCTCGGCCGCCACGACCGGCACCCGGGCGACGGGGGCGACAGCCCGGCGTGGTCGCGCCGGCGCCAGCCCTACCAGCCTCCCCCCGCCGGGCCCCCGGCCGGGCCCAGGGGAGGCGGGCGGGGGCCGGCCTACGCAGAGCTGCACTGCCACTCGGCCTTCAGCTTCCTCGACGGGGCCTCGTTACCCGAGGAGCTGGCCGAGGAGGCCGCCCGCCTGGGCCTCGACGCTCTGGCCCTCACCGACCACGACGGCTTCTACGGGGTGGTGCGCTTCGCCGAGGCGGCCTCGGCCCTGGGCCTGCCCACCGTGTTCGGGGCCGAGCTGACCCTCGACCTGTGGCCGCCCTCACCCCACGAAACCTGCGCGGGAATCGGGGGCGTGCC
>JBFMCT010000037.1:0-26306 GCA_040754375.1 Actinomycetota bacterium | reverse complement strand
GGCGAAACGCCCACGATTCCCGCGCAGGTTTCGCGACCGCGACCGCGACCGAGACCGCGGCCGCGGCCTCGTCCTCCCGGCCCCGATCCCGCGGGGCGGCACCTGGTCGTGCTGGCCCGGGGGCCGGGGGGGTACGCCCGCCTGTCCCGGGCCCTGTCCGCCGCCCACCTGGCGGCCGGGGAGAAGAACCGGCCCCGGGTGGGGCTGGCCGACCTGGCCGGGGCCCACGGGGGGGAGTGGTTGGTGTTGACCGGGTGCCGCAAGGGCGCGGTGCCCGCCGCCCTGGTGGCCGAGGGACCGGCAGCCGCGGCCCGCGAGCTGGCCCGGCTGGTGGACGCCTTCGGGCGCGACAACGTGGCCGTGGAGCTGTGGGACCACGGCGACCCGCTGGACTCGGCCCGCAACGACGCCCTGGTCTCGCTGGCGGCCGGGGCCGGGGTCGAGGTGGTGGCCACCAACAACGTCCACTACGCCTTCCCGGCCCGGCGCCCGCTGGCCACCGCCCTGGCCGCGGTGCGCGCCCGCCGGTCCCTCGACGAGGCCGACGGGTGGCTGCCGGCGGCCGCGTCCGCCCACCTGCGCTCGGGGGCCGAGCAGGCCCGCCGCTTCGCCCGCTACCCGGGAGCGGTCGAGCGGGCCGCCGACCACGGCCGGGCGTGTGCCTTCGACCTGTCGCTGGTCGCCCCCCGGCTGCCCGACTACCCGGTCCCGCCCGGTCACACCGAGATGAGCTGGCTGGCCGAGCTGGTGCGCCGGGGCGAGGCTCACCGCTACCCGGGCAACGGCCAGGCCCACCGCCAGATCGCCCACGAGCTGGGGGTCATCGAAGCGCTGGGGTTCGCCGGTTACTTCCTGATCGTCTGGGACATCGTCGAGTTCTGCCGGGCCAACGACATCTACTGCCAGGGACGGGGTTCGGCCGCCAACTCGGCCGTCTGTTACGCGCTGGGCATCACCAAGGCCGACGCCGTGGGGCTGGGCCTGCTCTTCGAGCGGTTCCTGTCGCCCGAGCGCGACGGGCCGCCCGACATCGACCTCGACATCGAGCACGAGCGGCGCGAGGAGGTGATCCAGTACGTCTACGGCCGCTACGGCCGGGAGAACGCCGCCCAGGTGGCCAACGTGATCACCTACCGGCCCCGCTCGGCGGTGCGCGACATGGGCAAGGCCCTGGGCCACCCCCCGGGTGCCCTCGACGCCTGGTCCAAGCAGGTCGAGGGGTGGTGGATGGCCGAGGTGGCCCCGGCCAGCACCGACATCCCCGAGCCGGTGCTGGCCCTGGCCCGCCAGGTCGAGGGTTACCCCCGCCACCTCGGCATCCACTCGGGGGGGATGGTCATCTGTGACCGGCCGGTGGTCGAGGTGTGCCCGGTGGAGTGGGCCCGCATGGAGGGCCGCACCGTCCTGCAGTGGGACAAGGACGACTGCGCGGCGACCGGCCTGGTCAAGATCGACCTTCTGGGACTGGGCATGCTCACCGCCCTGCACCTGGCCGTGGACGTCATCGGCGAGGTCCACGGAGTCGAGGTCGACCTGGCCACCATCGCCCAGGAGGACGCCGTCTACGACATGCTGTGCGCGGCCGACTCGGTGGGGGTCTTCCAGGTCGAGAGCCGGGCCCAGATGGCCACCCTGCCCCGGCTCAAGCCCCGCACCTTCTACGACCTGGTGGTCGAGGTGGCCCTGATCCGTCCCGGGCCCATCCAGGGCGGTTCGGTCCACCCCTACATCCGCCGCCGCAACGGCACCGAGCCCGTCACCTACCTCCACCCGTTGCTGGAGAAGTCGCTGGCCAAGACCCTGGGCGTGCCCCTGTTCCAGGAGCAGTTGATGCAGATGGCCATCGACGTGGCCGGGTTCACCCCCGGGGAGGCCGACCAGCTGCGCCAGGCCATGGGGTCCAAGCGCAGCCACCAGCGCATGGCCGCCCTGCGGGGACGGCTGTTCGAGGGCATGGCCGTCAACGGGATCACGGGCGCCGTGGCCGAGCAGATCTACGAGAAGCTGGCCGCCTTCGCCGACTTCGGCTTCCCCGAGAGCCACTCGGTGTCCTTCGCCTACCTGGTCTACGCCTCGGCCTGGGTCAAGCTCCACTACCCCGACGCCTTCCTGGCCTCGCTGCTCAACTCCCAGCCCATGGGCTTCTACTCGCCCAACACGCTGGTGGCCGACGCCCGCCGCCACGGCGTCGAGGTTCTGGGGCCCGACGTAAACCTCTCGGCCGAGCAGGCCAAGGTGGGCCCGCCCGGCACCGTGAGGCTGGGCCTCGATTACGTGCGCAGCCTGGGCCCCGAGACGGCCCGGCGGGTGGCCGAGCGCCAGCCCTACGCCTCCATGGAAGACCTGGTACGCCGGGCCGGGGTGGGCCTGGCGGCCGTCGAGGCCCTGGCTACGGCCGGGGCCTTCGGGTCCCTGGGCCTCGACCGCCGGGCTGCCCTGTGGGCCGCCGGGGCCGTCTCCCAGGCGGGCGACGACCGCCTCCCAGGCGTGGTGGTGGGCGCCGAAGCCCCCGCCCTGGCGGCCATGACCGAGCCGGAGGTCACGGCCGCCGACCTGTGGGCCACCGGCATCTCGGCCGACCGCCACCCGGTGCAGTTCGCCCGGCCCCAGCTCGACGAGATAGGGGCGCTGACCGTGGCCGCCCTGGCGAGCGTGGCCCACGGCCGGCGGGTGGCGGTGGGGGGGCTGGTCACCCACCGCCAGCGCCCGGCCACGGCCAACGGCACGATCTTCGTAAACCTCGAGGACGAGACGGGCATGGCCAACGTGATCTGCTCGGCCGCCGTCTGGGCCCGCCACCGCCGCCTGGCCCGGTCGTCGCCCGCCCTTCTAGTCCGGGGCCGGCTCGAACGGGCCGAAGGGGCGGTCAACGTGGTGGCCGAACGCCTCGAGCCGCTGCCCCTGGCTACCGCCTCTCCCAAGTCCCGCGATTTCCGGTGAACCATCGCGCCCCGGCCCACGTAGGTCCTTGTATGACAACCACCACCTCCCGCGGGCGCGCCCTGGCCGCCCTGGCCGTGCTCGCCCTGGCCTTGGCGGCCGCCGCCTGCGGCGGCGACGACGAACCCACCGTCTCCCAGCCGGGCACCACGGCCACCACCTCCGCCGCCTCCAGCCCGACGACGGCCGCCGCCGCCAGCGGCGGGGCCACGACCACGACCGTGGCCCCCAACACGATCACGATCGCCAACTTCGCCTTCGCGGGCCTTGACGGGGCACGGTCGGGTGGCACGTGGCGGGTCACCAACTCCGACTCGGTGCCCCACACGGTCACGGCCGTCGACGGGTCGTTCGTGTGGGCCGTGGCCGCCGGCCAGACGGCCACCTTCGACCGGGCGCTGGCCCCGGGCCGCTACCCGGTCAAGTGCGACATACACCCGGCCATGACGGGCACCCTGGTCGTCAGCTGAAGCCACCGCCCCGGCGCCAGAAGGGCCGGGGCGAGGTGCTGAACGCCAGCTCGAACCACACCCGCTTGCCCTCGGGCACGTGCTCCACGCCCCAGTCCTTGGCCAGGTCGTCGACGATGGCCATGCCCCGCCCCGAGGTCGACAGGGGGCCGGCGTACTGGCGGGCGGGCACGGACGGGCTGGTGTCCTGCACCTCGACCCGGACCCGGCTGCGGGCGATGCGCACCACCAGGTCGGGGCCCGAGGCGGCGTGCACTATGGCGTTGGTGACGACCTCGCTGGTCAGGAGCTCGGCCGTCTCGACCACCAGCGGGCTGGCGTCGCGGTTCGTGAGCACGTCCCGGACGAACCGGCGGGCGGCGGCGACACTGGCCGCCGTGGGCGAGAGCGACGTCCGGGCTTCGATGGCACCAGCGTAACTACCGTCGCGGGCCCCGCGAACATCATCGGTGTGGTTTCACCCGATGTTGGTCCCCGAACCGGGTGCCGGGCCCGGGCCGGTGGGTACGGTGAGGGCGTGGAGCTCGACGGAATAGGCAAGCTGCTGGTCGTGGTCGGCCTGGCCGTGGCTGCCCTCGGTGCCCTGCTGATCGTGGGCGGCGGCTTGGGCCTGGGCCGCCTGCCCGGGGACTTCGACTTCCGGCGGGGCAACACCCGGGTCTTCGTCCCCCTGGCCACCGGCCTGCTGCTGTCGGTGGTGGCCACCGTGCTCATCAACCTGTTCACCCGCCGGTAGGCGCGCGCCTAGTGCCTCCGCACTAGCCCGTCTCGAACACCTGGACGACGTAACGGCGCAGCTCGGACGGCTCGCGGTCCCAGGGGGCCAGGAACCGGCACTCGACCTCGTCCTCTCCGGGGTCGTGGGCCTGGATGCGCGCCCGCCACCAGGGCGGGCTCTCGTCGGACAGGCCCTCCTCGACGACCTCCAGCAGGTCGCCCACGACCTCGACGTGCCAGGCGTTGCCGGGCAGGGGGTTCATGGGCAGGCGCAACTCGAACGACGCCCCCTGAGCCACCTTGAGCACCTTGACGGCCTCGGTGGGCCGCCCGTCCTCCTCCTCGACGACCACCGGCTCGAGCTCGGCCCCCTCGGGCGGCTCCTCCAGCGAAGGGTCGTAGCTGGCCGGGGGCGGGCGCGGCTCCTCGAAGACCCACACCCACCCCTCCCGTTCGCGAACCGTGAACGTGGGCAGGTAACCGGGCCTCGTCTTCCACAGCTTCTCGGGGCCGAACCGCTCGGTGGGGTGGATGTTGGCCCCGTCGCGGGGGTCGTAGAGGTACTGGTGCTTGGGGCAGCGGACCTTGTTGTCCCACACCGTGGCCCCCTCCAGCTCCGTGCCCTGGTGGGGGCAGCGGCTGGCGAAGGCCACCGCCTCGCCGGACTGCAGCCGGGCCACCAGCACGTAGTCGCGCCCGGCGGCCGCCGGGAAGATGTCCCCGGCCTGGAGGTCGGAGCTGCGCACGGCCTTGTGCCACCCCTTGTCAGCCATCATCCTCCCCCCTGAGCGGCCACCCCTGGGCCGCCCCGTAGGGTGCCACGTCCGAGCCCCCCCGGGCAGGCCGGGGCAGGCCGGGGCAGGCCGGGGCAGGCCGGGGCCGCTGCCCGGCCATGGGGCCGCCTTTCGGGCAGGCCGCCCTAGGGCGACCAGGCCCGGCGGGTGGCCCGGCGCAGCACGGCCCGGGTCAGGGGCCACGGGGACATCCACGATGCCGCGGCCAGGGCCTTGAACCGGGCTCCCGGGGTGCTCTCGGAGCGGCCCCGTTCGAGGTCACGCAGGGCGAGGGCGGCCACCTGGTCGGGCATCATCCACGCCGGCCCGGGCACGAGCTCGGGGGTGATCTCGTCGTTGGTGTGGAACTCGGTGCGGGTGAACCCGGGCATCACGACCATGACGTGGACGCCCGTGCCCTGGAGCTCGGCGGCCACCGACCGCGAGAACGTGGTGACGAACGCCTTGGTGGCCGAGTAGGTGGCCCACCCCGGGATCCCCTGGTGGCCGGCCAGCGACGAGATGTTCAGCACCGCGCCCCGGTCCCGCCCCACCATGGGGGCCAGGGCGGCCCGGGTGAGCCGCAGCAGGGCGGTCACGTTGACCTCGACCTGGCCCTGTTCCCCGGCCGGGTCGAGGTCGACGAACCGCCCGGCGCTGCCGAAGCCAGCGGCGTTGACGAGGATGTCCACGGGCCGCCCCGGGTCGGTGAGCCTCTGCTCGACCGCCACCCGGCCCTCCTCGGTGGCCAGGTCGGCCACCAGCACCTCCACCGCCGCCCCGCCCCCGCCCGGGCCGGACAGCTCGGCCGCCAGCTCCTCCAGCCGGTCGCGGCGGCGGGCCACGACTACCAGGTCGAGGCCCCGGCCGGCCAGGGCGGTGGAGAAGGAGCGGCCGATCCCGCTGGACGCCCCGGTGACCAGGGCGGTACGCCACTCGGGCGGTCTCAGGCTAGGCATCGCCCGAAGCTAGGCGCGAACACCCCCGGCCGTGCGGCGGGGCATCGCCTCCGGGAGGGCATCGCCCTGGGCCTGGACACAAACTGTTAACAAGCGAGAAATGCTCGCGTCAGATTGGGCCCCTACGGTGCCCCCGGGACCGCAACGGGGGAGGGGCACATGGAGATCGACTCAGGCAACACCGCCTGGGTGTTGGCGTCGTCGGCACTGGTTCTGTTCATGATCCCGGGGCTGGCGTTCTTCTATGCGGGCATGGTCCGCTCGAAGAACGTGCTGGGCATGCTCATGCAGAACTTCTTCGCCATGGGGCTGGTCAGCGTGCTGTGGGCGCTGTTCGTGTTCAGCCTGGCCTTCGGGGACGGTGGCAAGTTCATCGGCAACTTCGACTTCATCGGGCTCAAGGGCCTGGGCGGGGCCGAACCGATGGCCATCCCCGGCCTCGACGGGATAACCGTCCCGCCGCTGGCCTTCGTGGCCTTCCAGATGATGTTCGCGGTGATAACGCCCGCCCTCATCACCGGGGCGAGCGCCGACCGGCTCAAGTTCTCCGCCTACGTGGTGTTCATCGGCGTCTGGGTGGTCGTGTGTTACGCCCCGGTCGCCCACTGGGTCTTCAGCCCCACGGGCTGGCTGTTCGACCTCGGGGCGCTCGACTTCGCGGGCGGCACGGTCGTGCACATCAACGCCGGGGTAGCCGCCCTGGCCCTGATCTTGGTGCTGGGCAAGCGCCGGGGCTGGCCGGGCGTGCCGATGCTGCCCCACGCCCTGCCGTGGACGCTGCTGGGGGCGGGCATCTTGTGGTTCGGGTGGTTCGGGTTCAACGCCGGGTCGGCGCTGGGGGGCGACGGGGTGGCCGCCCAGGCGTTCATGAACACCCAGTTGGCGGCGGCCGCCGCCATGTGTGGCTGGCTGCTGGTCGAGCGCATCAAGGGGGGCCACGCCACCACCTTGGGGGCGGCTTCGGGCCTGGTGGCCGGGCTGGTGGCCATCACCCCGTGCGCCGGCTTGGTGGGCGGGGTGGCGCCCATCATCATCGGCTTCGTCACGGGCGGCGTGTGCTACCTCGCCATCCAGCTCAAGTTCAAGTTCGGCTTCGACGACTCCCTCGACGTGATCGCCGTCCACCTGGTGGGCGGGCTCATGGGGTCGCTCCTTCTCGGCTTGTTCGCCGACACCGGGGCCAACGCGGCTGGGGCCGACGGCCTGTTCTTCGGGGGCGGGGCCGAGCTGCTGGGCAAGCAGGTCATCGCTGTGGCGGCCACCATGGTGTGGTCGTTCGTCCTGTCCTTCGGGATCGCCAAGGCCATCGACGCCACCATGGGCCTGCGGGTCTCCGAGGACGAGGAGGCCGAGGGCCTCGACATCAGCCAGCACGCCGAAGCGGCCTACTCGGGCGACGTCGGCTCCATGGAAAGGGTCACCCGATGAAACTGGTGGTCGCCATCGTCAAGCCCTTCAAGGTCGACGACGTGAAAGAGGCCCTGCGCAGCCTGGGCGTGCAGGGGATGACGGTCTCGGAGGTCAGGGGCTTCGGCCGCCAGCGGGGCCACACCGAGGTCTACCGGGGGGCGGAGTACACGGTCGACTTCGTGCCCAAGGTGCGCGTCGAGGTGGTCTGTGACGACGCCGACAAGGACCGGGTGGTCGACGCCATAGTCACCGCCGCCCGCACCGACAAGATCGGCGACGGCAAGGTGTGGGTGACCCCCGTCGAGGAGATGGTGCGCATCCGCACTGGGGAACGGGGCCACGACGCCCTCTGATCGGCGGCGGCGGGCCAGGATGGACCGTGCCGGCCGCCGTACCTGACGAGATCGTGGACGTCCGCCAGGACGCCGCCCTGCGAGGGGCGGCGTTCTGCTCGGCCCTGGCCCGGGCCAGCGACCAGTGGCTGGCCCGGCTGTTCCACGCCGCCCTCGACGGGGCCGACGACCGGGGCCTGGCCCTGGTGGCCGTGGGCGGCTACGGGCGGTCCGAGCTGTGCCCGGCCAGCGACCTCGACGTCGTGCTCGTGGACGGCGGCCGGCGCCCGCGCCCGGCCCTGGCCGGGCTGGCCGAGCGGATCTGGTACCCCGTGTGGGACACCGGGGTCAAGCTGGGCCATGCCGTGCGCACCCCCAAGGAGGCCCTGGCGTTGGCGGCCGTCGACCTCGACACGGCCACCGCCCTGCTCGACGCCCGCTTGGTGGCCGGTGACCCTGAGGTGGCCGTCGACTTGGCCGAGCGGGCCGCCCGCCAGTGGCGCCAGAAGTCGTCGCGCTGGCTGGCCGAGCTGGGCCGTTCGGTCGCCGAACGGCACAGGCGCCGGGGCGAGGTCGCCTTCTTGCTCGAACCCGACCTCAAGGAGGGCCGGGGCGGCCTGCGCGATGTCCACGCCTTGGGCTGGGCCGAGGCCGCCCGCCGCATCCTGCTCGACGACGACCACACCGCACTGGCCGACGCCTATAGCGCTCTGCTGGGCGCCCGCGTCGAGCTCCAGAGGCGGACCGCCAAGGCCACCGACCAGCTCCTGCTCCAGGAGCAGGACGCGGTGGCCGAGGCCCTGGGCGACGCCGACGCCGACGCCCTCATGGCCCGGCTGGCGGCCGCCGCCCGCACGATCGCGTGGACCAGCGACGAGACGTGGCGGCGCATCGACGCCTCACTGCGGGGCCCGGTCGGCCGCCTGGCCCGCCGGGACCAGCCCGTGGGGGCCGGTCTCGTGCTGCGCGACGGCGCCGTCGAGCTCGGCCCCCAGGCCAGACCGGCAGATGACCCCACCCTGGCCCTGCGGGCGGCCGCGGCGGCCGCCACCGCCGGGGCGCCCCTGAGCCGGACCACTCTCGACCGGCTGGCGGCGTCGCCGGCCCCGATGCCCGACCCGTGGCCCGAGGAGGCCCGGCGTGCCCTGCTGCGCCTGCTGGGGGCGGGCGACGCGGCCGTGGGGGTGATGGAGGCGCTCGACCAGCGAGGCCTGCTCGTGGCCATGGTGCCCGAGTGGGCCAAGGTCCGCAACCGGCCCCAGCGCAACGCCTATCACCGGTTCACGGTCGACCGCCACCTGCTGGAGGCAGCCGCCCGGGCGGCCGCGCTGGCCGACCGCGTCCACCGCCCCGACCTTCTGCTCATCGCCGCCCTGCTGCACGACATCGGCAAGGGCTACCCGGGCGACCACAGCGCGGGCGGGGCCCCGGTGGTGGAGGGGATAACCACCAGGATGGGGTTCGAGCCGGCCGACGTGGCGGTGCTCGTCACCCTCACCCGCCACCACCTGCTGCTGGCCGACGCGGCCACCCGCCGGGACGTCAACGACCCGGCCACGGCCGACATGGTGGCCGCCGCGGTGGAGGCCCAGGGCACCCTCGAGCTGCTCCACGCCCTCACCGAGGCCGACTCGCTGGCCACCGGCCCGTCGGCGTGGAGCCCGTGGAAGGCGGGCCTGGTGGCCGCGCTGGTCGAGCGGGTGGCCAAGGCCCTGGGCGGGCAGGCCCCGGCGTCCCCGGCCGCCGACTTCCCCGGCCCCGAGCACCAGGCGGTAGCCGATCGGGCTCGGGCCGCCGGCGAGGTGGTGGTCACTGCCTCCGGGCGCACGGTGGTGGTGGCCGCTCCTGACCAGCCCGGGCTGTTCTGCCGGGTGGCCGGCACCCTCGCCCTGCACGGCCTCGACGTGCTCATGGCCCGGGCCGGCTCGGTGCCCGGGGGCGTGGCTGTGGAGGAGCTGCGGGTGGAGCCGGTGTTCGGCGGCGAGCCCGACTGGCCGGCGGTGGAGAGGGACTTGAGGCGCGCCCTGGGCGGGCGACTGTCGCTGGAGGCCCGCATCGCCGACCGGGCCCGGGCCTACGGGGCCGCCCGGGCCACGGCCGCCGTCCCGGCCGCCACCCGGGTCATCATCGACAACGAGGCCTCGGCCACGGCCACCGTCGTGGAGGTGCGCGCCCCCGATCGCATCGGTCTGCTCTACCGGGTCACCCGGGCCCTGGCCGAGCTGGCCCTCGACATCCGCCACGCCACCGTCGCCTCGCTGGGCCACGAGGTGGTCGACGCCTTCTACGTCGTCGACGCCTCGGGCGACAAGATCATCGACGCCGACCACCGCCGCGAGATCGAAAGGGCCGTCTTCGCCGAGCTGTCCCGGGCCTAATCAGACGGCCGGAACCGCCCGGCATTGCTGCTCCAGATTAGCTCGCGGTGACGTAAATCCCTTCCAGTCGCTGTGGCGGTGACGGCATCTGCCTGTCATCGGGAGTCTCCCCGACGAGGAATTGGCCGTCGGGGCCACGGGGACGCAACGATAAGAACTAAGAAGAATGCGAGAACGGCGCTATGGAATAGAATGAAGCTCGAGGCACCGACAGCAACTCCCGCTAATACTCCCCAGTACCAAGAGGGGTAAGCTCCATTATAGGGGATCCTAAGAACGTTAATAGCTGCAACAGTGCCGCCCAACAACAAGCCTGCCCAGAAGTCCTGGTACAGTCCACCATGGAGGCATCCGAGGAGTGTTCCGAGTGCAAGTGCCCAGCGCCACGGATGTTCCTCAGCCCATCGGTCAGCTCTGGACAACCTCGTTGTAGTGTTGGTCCTCCATCTAGTCCAGCGGCCGCTCATGGACTCCATCTCATGGTTAACCACGGTACCCCACGCCTCACCACAAGAACACCCACCAATGCTGCTACAAGAGCGACTGTTGTTGGCCACTCATGACCCCCTATTATCCTCATGTACCCGATGATGACGAGCGCTACAAGGGTCAAGGCGCGTCCGAGACGTAGCCAAACCGGCTTCCTGCTACCAGCTTGGGTATGGTCCGAGAGTGCCTCGGGGTTCGACCGTGCTTGCGACGATGCCGCCAAGGCGACGACACAGCCGAGCACGAGTGCCATCCCAAGCAGTGCGAGAAAGTGCAGAGCTGAGCGCTGAACCGCGTAGAGAGGCAACGCCACGATGAGCCCACCGGAGAGACTGGCGGCGACGCACGCCAGAAGTGGATGGCGATGAGCAAGCCTTCGGACTATCATCGTCCCATACCTAGGTTGGCACAGCGACGGGGACGAGGCAAACCTCCTGCTGCCGATCACCATCGTTCCTTTTGCCTATAGAGGACAATGGCGACGAACACGCCCGGCAGGAGTATCATCATACGTAGGAGGAAGTACTCCAGAGAAGTGGCGCCCGGCTGGCGCCAGAACAGAGTCGTGACAGCCGGAGTTGCAACCAGTGTACCAGCGGCAAGGACGATGCCCTCTGCGCGTGTGAGCCCTGGCTTGGGCCGCTCTAGGTACGAGTAGTGCCCGCGCCGATCCATCTTGATGAGGGCAGCTATGATAGCTAGCCCCAGCACAAGGCCAGCAGCCACGATGGCAGCAACGACTCCCATGTTGATCACGAGTTCACCATTAGCATTCACGACGAATTGCTCCAGACGAGCTTACGACGCCGTAGATTCCCCCAGCCGCTGAGGCGCCGCCATATGCGATCACACGGGCTTGGCGGGTCACCGCTCCGGCGACGATGAACGCAACTCCCCAGGCGATGTCCCCATTCGAAACAACGGCCGATCCCACCGCTTATATACAAGCTGGGGTAACCTTGATACGACTGACATAGACTTCAGTGTACGGCTGGCCCTTCTCGATGAAGTCCCAGTAGATCGATGGCTTGCTGTTGGCTACGGCTGTCCGGTAGTGGACGCACGCCTGGCTGGTGAAGGCGATGTCGTCGTACTCCGGGCCGATCCAGTGACAGACGCTGTAGGGCCCCGGGGGCAGGGGCCTCACCTTGGTCCCGATCGTGTCGGTGAAGTCGACGGGGTCGCCGCAGGCGTAGTCGTAGGCGGTGCAGCTGCCGCCCACGACGGGGTCGGGCTGGGTGAAGCGGCCGGCGGCGGGGTCGTAGTAGCGGGCGCCGAAGTGGTAGAGGCCGGTGGCGGCGTCGAGGTAGCCGCCTGACCAGCGCCAGGGGTTGGGGGGCAGGGGGCCGTTGTGGGCCGTCTCGGTGGCGTCCTCGCCGTAGGGGCCGTAGGTGTAGGAGGCTCTCTGGGCCCCGTCGGGGCCGACCAGGCCGATGACCGATCCCAGGCCGTCGAAGTAGAAGTAGAAGTCCCCGGCCGGGCCGTGGGAGCTGACCAGGCCTCCCCCGGGCTCTCGCACCCAGGTCGTGCGCACGCCCCCGGTCACCTCCGAGGCGGATCCCCCCGGGCCGTTGGCGTAGGTCGTGGGCCCGGCCGCCGTGCGCTCGGACTGGGAGGTGCCCGAGTAGGCGAAGGCGACCGCCTGGCCCCCCGCCGGTGTGGCCGAGGTGGCCTGGCCCCGGCCGTTGTAGGCGAAGGCCAGCGAGGGGGACGAGGTCATGTTGCCGTCGGCGTCGTATGCGTAGCCCGGCCCCGTCAGCTGGCCGGCGCTGTTGAGGGAGTAGGAGCCGCCGTTGTCCGAGGTGCGGTCGCCCGAGAGGCTGTAGGTGTAGGCGTAGGACGGCCCGCCCCCCGTCGAGGCCGACGCCAGCCGGCCCGCCTGGTCGTAGCAGAAAGTGGTGGTCGCCCCCGCCAAGTGGTCGGTGACGCTCTGGCGCTTGTCGGTCATCCCTGCGGGCCCGCTCGCGCAGGCGGTCGGCCCGGAGTAGGAGTAGGACAGGTCGGACAGGGTGGCCGCACCTGACGCCCCGGTCGTGCGGGTGGCCGTGAGCCGGCCGTCGGCGTCGTAGGAGAGAGCGGTGTGGGCCGCGAAGGCGGCCGGGGGCACGAGGGTGTGGCCTGAGGCGTCGTAGGTGGCGTCCGTGGGGCTGTTGTACCAGGTCCCGGTACGCAGCCCGGCCTGGTTGTGGGCGAACACCGTCTTGCGGCCGTCCGGCCCGGTCAGCTGGTCCAGGCGGTTGAGCTGGTTGTAGCGGTAGGCGGTCGTGCCCTCGGGCCCGGTGGTGCTGGTCAGGTTGGAGGCCGCGTCGTAGGTGTAGGACAGGGTGCCAGCGCCCCCCGGGAGCGACTTGGACACCAGGCGGTTGGCGGCGTCGTAGGCGAAGGTGGTGGTGCCCGAGGGCGTCGGTGCGCTGGTAGAGGTTGCCGTGGGCATCGTAGAGGTAGGCCACCGGGGCGCTGCCGTCCGACAGCGGCTCGGAGGTGACCCGGTCGAGGCTGTCGTAGGTGAACGTGCCAGCTTCGCGGGATTTCCCGGCCGGTTAGCTCAACGTCGCGGGCACCACGCGGCAACGGCAGAGCCGCCGCCATCTCCTCGAAGACGGCGCGCTGCTCGGCCAAGCGTCGTTCCCGGATGTCGACGCCGACCCCGGCGAACGCCCGATGGCCAGTATGGAACGTCTCGAAGACTGTCCATAAGGCCAACTCCCCGTCCCGGCGCCGCAAGCTCGCCCAGGACTTCACAGCGTTTCCGCCCAAGAGGATCACGATCCCGAGCCCGGTGAGGATTCCAAGAAGCTCGACCTTGCCCTCTGCCGCCGGCTGGCCCGAGCCTGCCGAACGCCGTTCGCAGGGGGCATCGGCTGGTATCCGAAGAAGCTTGAGCGGGGATCAGGCGGCGACGTCGTCGCCGAGGGTGAGGCGTGTGGACGAGCGAACTCGTACCGGCCGCCAAGCTGGGCCCCGCGGACTTCTCGCCGGGGCAGTCGGCCAGCCGGTCACAGCCTCTAGGATCAGCGTCTGATGGACCTCGATGCGGCGCGGGACTTCGTGAAGGCGAACCACCGGGCGGTGCTGGCCACCACCAGGCGTGACGGCCGGCCCCAGCTGTCGGCGGTCGTCGTGGGCGTCGACTCCGAAGGCCGGGCCGTGGTCAGCAGCCGGGAGACGGCCATGAAGGTCCGCAACCTCAGGCGCGACCCCCGTGTGTCGATATGCGTGATGAGCAACGACTTTCGCGATTGGCGCCAGCTCGACGGCACGGCCGACGTCCTCTCCCTGCCCGATGCTATGGAACCGCTGGTGGACTACTACCGCCAGATGCAGGGCGAGCACCCCGACTGGGACGACTACCGGCGGGCCATGGCGGCCGAGCGGCGGGTACTCGTGCGGGTCACGATCGAGCGGGCCGGGCCCGATGTCCGGGGCTGAGGGTCCCCCGGCCTAGGCTCACGGCGTCCCCGACCAGGGAGCGAACACCGGCAATGGAACCTCCGAGTCGTCGATGGTCAACCGCTTCCGCCTCATCGGGGCGCGCTTCAACGCGCTGGTGGGCTCCGACTCGGCCACCGTCCGCCAGGGGCTGGCTGCCCTCATGGTCTCGTCGTTCGGCGACCTGCTGGCGGGCATCACCCTCGGCTCCATAACCCACACCCTCGAGCAGCTCCCGGGCCTGCTCGTGCTCGTGCCGGCGGCCATCGGGATGCGGGGCAACATCTTCGGTGCCCTGGGCAGCCGGCTAGGCACGACGATCCACGCCGGCACGTTCCGGTTGAGCCGGCGGCGCGACACCGTCGTCGGCCAGAACGTGCTGGCCTCGGTCGCCCTGACGCTGTCGATCTCGCTCGCCCTGGCCTTCCTGGCCAAGGCGGTGGCCGTGGCCTTCGGCATCGCGGGCACGATCTCGGTCGTCGACTTCGTGGTCATCTCGGTGGTGGGCGGGGTCGTCTCGTCGGTGTTCGTCCTCGCCCTCACCCTGTGGGTGGCCGCCCGATCGGTGAAGAAGGGGTGGGACATGGACAACGTCTCGGCCCCGCTGGTCACCGCCGCCGGGGACGTGGTGACGCTCCCGTCGCTGTTCCTGGCCACCTTCTTGGTGGGGCTGCCCTGGCTGTCGCCCATCCTGGCCCTGTCCACCGGCCTGCTGTCGGTGGCCGCCCTCGTCGGGGCCCTGCGTTCGGGCCTGCCCCTGCTGACCCGCATCCTCCACGAGTCGCTCCCGGTGCTGCTGGTGGCCGGCACCATCGACGTTCTGGCCGGGGTGACGATCGAGAAGCGGCTGGAGTCGTTCATCCTCTTCCCCGGCCTGCTCGTGCTCGTCCCGCCGTTCATGGAGGACACCGGGGCCCTGGGCGGGATGCTGTCCAGCCGCCTGTCGACCAAGCTTCACCTCGGTCTCATCGAGCCCCGAAACATCCCCCAGCGGGCGGCCCGGGGCGAGTTCCTGCTCACGTTCTTCTACTGCGTGCCCGTGTTCACCTTCCTGGCCATCTCGTCGTTCCTGGCCGCCGCCCTGGTGGGCCTGGCCACGCCGGGGCTGTGGGACATGATGGCCATCGCCCTCATCGGCGGCTTCGGGGCGACCACCTTCGCGGTGGGCATCGCCTACTACGGCGCCATCGCCGCCTACCGCCTGGGCCTCGACCCCGACAACCACGGCATCCCGCTGATCACGTCCTCGATGGACCTCATCGGCGCCTTCGCCCTCATCTTCGCCATCGTGCTCGTGGGTATCGGGTGAGCGGCGGCCGGCGGTACGCTGGCTCGGTCGCCATGGACGACAGCCGACCCCGAAATCTCAAGACCATGCTCTCGGAGGCCAAGGACACCTCCGAGCTGATGATCGACCTGGCCTATGCGGCGGTCTACTTCGGCGACCCCGACATGGCCGAGGAGGTCGACGAGCTCGAGGCCCACCTGTCCGAGCTCGTCCACGAGATGCGGGCCATCTGCGTGCTGGCCGCCCGCTCGCCCCGTGACGCCGACGCCATGGCCTCGGTGCTCCAGGTGGTCGGGGCCATCGAGCGCATGGGCAACGCGGCCGTCGACATCGCCCACATCGTCACCCGCCGCCTCGGCATCCCCCGGGCGCTGGTGGCCGACCTGAGCCAGGCCGAGGAGATCTCCCACCGGGTCCGCATCCGCGACACGTCTCAGATGGCCCACCGCAGCCTGGCCGACCTGGAGCTGCCCGTCGAGGTGGGCATGCGGGTCGTGGCCATCCGGCGCGAGCACGACTGGGTGACCGACGTCGACGGCGACCACGTCCTCATGCCCGGCGACGTGCTGTTCCTGCAGGGCACGGCCGACGGCATCGCCGAGCTGCGGGCGCTGGCGGGGGCCCCGTCCTGGGACCCGCCCCAGGTGGCCGAGGAACCGGCCGTCTCCGACCTGGACCGGGCCATCGACGTGCTCGTCGAGATGAAGAACATCTCCGAGGTGGCCGTGGGGCTGGCCTACTCGGCCCTCGTGCTGCGTGACCAGGGGCTGGCGGCCGAGGTCAGCCACCTCGAGGACCGCCTCGACGAGATGAAGGAGCGCCTGGAGCTATGGGTGCTGCGGGCCGCCTACGAGCGGGTCGACCCCTCCCCGCTGCGGGGCCTTATCCACCTCGGGCAGGCGGCCGAGGAGATCGGCGACGCCGCCCAGCAGATGGTGTGGCTGGTCGAGGAGGGCGAGGAGCTGCACCCCGTGCTGGCCCTGGGCCTGGGGGACGCCGACGAGGTGGTGGTGCGGGTGCCGGTCGCCCCCGGCTCGCCGGCCGACGGCCGGTCGCTGGCCGACCTGCGCCTGGAGACCGAGACGGGCTTCTACCTGCTGGCCATCCGCCGGGGCGGTCGTTACCTCTACCGGCCCCGGTCCAACGCCGTGCTCCAGGGGGGCGACGAGCTGATCGCCACCGGTCCCGACGAGGGCCACCGCCTGCTGGCCGCGGTGGGCGGTTACGTGCTCATCGAGGACGACGAGACGGGCGAGGAGGAACTGGTCCCCAGCGGGGCCGAGGGCTGACGGCGCCGCCCGTGGCTGCTCAGTAGTAACCCCACGTGCGCCACGGCTCGGGGGTGGCCCGCCGCAGCCTCACTTGGTGGACGAAGGCGATGGCCCCGCCCGCGAACAGCGAGAGCGAGATCGTGCCCAGGAGCATTATGAGCACGAACAGGGCGGTGGTGCCCGGGGGCTCGCTCATGGCCGCGAAGTCGGCGCCCACTACCCGTACAGGAGCGTGCTCGCCCGGGGCCAGCACCCGGAACGTGGCCCGGGCGGGCGTTCCCGGCTCGTCAACGACGCCGATCGGGGGGGCCTCG
Organism: Actinomycetota bacterium; assembly: GCA_040754375.1. Classification (NCBI taxonomy): domain Bacteria; kingdom Bacillati; phylum Actinomycetota; species Actinomycetota bacterium. Next base: position 9,536 of record JBFMCT010000037.1, on the reverse strand, counting down.
GGGGTCTCGGGGTTGACCAGTGCCCGCCGCTGCACGCCTACGATGACCACGTTGCCGGGGGCCGCTTCGGGGACGGTGAACGTTAGCGAGATAAGGCCCGTGCGGTCGGGGACGACGGTGCCGATCGCGGGCCCGTCGATCGCCCCCCAGTGGATGGTGACCGGCGTAGGGGTGCTGCCCTGGGCCCGGGGGACCGGGAACGAGGTGCCGACGATTGTGATCCGGTCACCGGGGTGGCCGTAGGAACTGCTCAGGTTGATGGTGGCCAAGTTGGTGCACGCGAACGCGGCCGCCCCCCACAGCACCAGCCCCGCCACCAGCACGGCCGGAAAGGCCACGGCCACCCCCCGCCTCACCCCGCCCATTGAGCCTCCCTTCTGCTCAACCGCAGTGTGACAGGAGCCGGTCCCATGGGCAACGATGTTCTTCCCGTGACTGTCGACAAACTGGACGCATTCGTGGTGGGTTGGTCACCGCCGGTCGCCGGCCTCTACTTCAACGGCCTGGCCCTGCTGGCCATCGCCGACCGGGGGGCCGAAGTCGCCTTCGCCCGCCTGGTGGGGGAGGAGCGCGACCGCGTCGTCGGTTACCGGGACGCCTCCTTCGCCCGCCTCGCCCAGACGGAGGCCACCCTCGGGCGGCTGGGGGCGGCCGTTCCCCCTCGGCCCAACGGCCCCGAGGAGTTCGAGGCTTGGGCCGAGGCCGTGTTCGCGGCGGCCGCCGAGGTCATGGAGGACGGCTCGCCGGCGGCCGTCACCCACCTGGCCGGCTTCGTGCTGGGAGAGGCGGTGGCCACGCTCACCGTGATGGCCAGCCTGTCGCGGCTGCGCCACATGAGCCCCGACGACCTGTGGATGCGGGCCCAGGCGTCGTCGCTGGAGCGCGAGCGCGAGCAGGGCGAGCGCCGCCTGGCCCGCCTGGCCACCCACGAACACCTGCCCGGGCCCGTCCAGGTGGCTCTGGCGGCCGCCGGCCATGCCGTGGCCCAGGCCGGTCCTAGCGTGGCCGGGTTGGCCGAGCACGCCCGCCAGGCCGACCGGTCGGCCGGCGAGGTCACCGCCGCGGCGGCTGAGGTCGAAGGGCTCCTGTCCACCGCCTGACGCCCCTGGCCGGGCCCTTCGCCCGTACGCCTGCTCGGACCGCTCCGCGATTGTTCGTGGTCCCCCCGGGTGGGACCCCCCCGGATCGGTCCCCCCGGCTGCCGCTCCGCTGGGAGCTGGGCCGGTTGGGTCGGGCGACGGGGCTCCGCGGTCAGCCCGGGTCGGTCACGTAGGCGATGTGGGCCCCGTCGGGCGACCATGCGGGGGCGAACCCCCGGGGCCCGGTGGTGAGCTTGCGTACGCCGGTGCCGTCGGTGCCCATGACGAAGACGGCGGGTGTGCCGTCGCGATCGCTGGCGAACACGACCCGGGACCCGTCGGGGGAGATCGACGGCTCGCCGTCGCTGGCCAGGTTGTCGGTGAGCCTCACGGGCGCCGCCCCGTCGAGGCTGACCACGTAGAGCTCGGGGTTGCCGTCGCGGTCGCTGGTCATCACCACCCGCCGGCCGTCGGGGAAGAAGGCCACGCGATCGGGCACGGCGGGCACGTCGACCAGCATCGCCGGGCCCGACCCGTCGGGGGCCACCGTCCAGACCCGCAACTCGCCGCTGCGGTCGCTGACGAAGGCCACGCGCGAGCCGTCGGGGGCCCACGCCGGGAAGCCGTCCTCCCCGGGGGCGTCGGTGAGCCGGCGGGGACTGCTGCCGTCGGCGTTCATCACGTAGATGTCGGGATTGCCGTCGCGGTCGCTCATGAAGGCGATCCGCATCCCGTCGGGGGACCACGCTGGCGCGCTGTCGGCGCCCGCGCCCTCGGTGAGGCGGCGGATGCCATCCCCGTCGGCCTGCACGACCCAGATCGAGCGCCGGCCGTCGACCACGCTCTCGAAGGCGATCCGCGACCCGTCGGGCGACCAGGTGGGGCTGCCGTCGAAAGCCCGGGGGCGGTTGGTGACCAGGCGCTTGCCCGACCCGTCGGCCGCCATCAGCCCGACCTGGGGGGTTTCGATGCGGCCCGGGAGGGGGACGGCGGGCCCGCCCTGGCCGGCCGTGTCGACGCTCTCGCCCCCGCCCAGCACCGACAGGAGGGCGGCGACGGCCCCCACCACGGCCAGGACGCCGATCACCACGGTGGCGAGGTTCGAGCGCCGGACCTTGACCTTGGGCGCGGCCACGGCCTCGGCGTGGGTCGGGCACTTGAGGCCCACCGGGGTCTTTACCAGGCACTCGGGGCAGATGGGCGTGCCGCACTCGGCGCACGTCAAGCGGGTGGGGGTGCCGTGCTCGGTGCACTTCAGGGCGGTGGCCCCGGTCTCGGGCCCGGCGCTCACAGCCAGTCCTTGCGCTTGAACAGGCCGTAGCCGATCACCGTGATGGCCAGCATGAGGCCCAGCGCCCAGGCGTAGCCCATCGACCAACCGAGCTCAGGCATGTTCTCGAAGTTCATCCCGTAGATCCCCGCCACCAGTGTGGACCCCAGCAGGATGGCACCCCAGGAGGTCATGCGCTTCATCACCCGGTTCATGCGGTTGGAGATGATGGCCAGATGGGCCTCGACGGCGTTGCCCATCAGCTCGCGCTGGGCGTCGAGCTGGTCGACGGCCCGCAGGACGTGGTCGTAGACGTCCTGGAGGTACGTGCGGGTGTGCTCGTCGACGGCCTTGACCTCGCCCCGCAGCAGCGAGGCGATCACCTCCCGCAGGGGGACGACCGCCCGGCGGAACAAGACCAGCTCGCGTCGCACGTCGAACAGCTCCTGCTGGACCGACTTCTCGTCGGGCACCTGCTCGCCGAAGATCCGGTCCTCGAGCTCCTCCAGCCGGTCCTCGGCCGCCTCGCAGGCCAGGAAGTAACCGTCGACGAGCTCGTCGAGCAACACGTAGAGCAGGTACCCGGACGTGGGCGGGTCGGGCCGGGTGCGCTCGAAGCGGGCACGGGCGGTGTCGACCGACCACGGTGGGTGCCGGCCGTCGTCCTCGCGCACCGTGACCAGCCAGTTGGGGCCGATGAAGAAGTCGACCTCCTGGAGGTCGGCGGTGTAGGCCACCACGAAGGCGTGGCTCGGGTAGTGCTCGAGCTTGGGCCGCTGCTGGCGCTGGCGCACGTCCTCCAGGGCCAAGGGGTGGAGGGCGAACTGCTTCTCGACACACGCCAGGTCGTCGTCGGACGGCTCCCACAGGTCGACCCACACCAGCGGCCCCGCCTCGCCCACGAGGGACGGGACCTGGGCGAGCTCGATCTCGGCCGCCTCGCCCGCTCGGTAGGCCCGTACTGCGATCACCCGGCGAACGGTACCCCCAGCGCGCGAAACCTGCGCGGGAAGCGTGGTCGAAACGCCCACGTTTCCCGCGCGGGTTTGCGGCGGTGGTGACAGACTGGTGAGCGCCATGGAGGCCTTCGAAGTCGTTGCCGTCCCGGTTACCGACCGCTACGACCCCGAGGACGACCGCTGGCAGGACCAGCTCCGGTCGTTCTACGCCGAACTGCGGGCCGAGGTCGGCACGGTGGAGCGCCGGTCGGTGCCCGTGGACGGGACGAAGGGCAGCGCCGAGACCATCATCGTGGCCCTGGGGTCGGCGGGCACGTTCACGGCGGCCGTCGAGTTCTTCCGGAGCTGGCTCAAGCGGGACAAGTCCCGCAGCCTGGAGATCAGCTTCACCGACGGTGACAGCGAGCGGAAGATCTGCCTGCGGGGCGACGCCCTCAACGACAGCGCCTTGGAGGTGGTCGCCAAGGCGGCGGTGGAGCGCATCGGAGGACTGGCGTGGCCGACCCCCGCTACCGAGCCCTGCTGATCGGCAACTCGACCTTCCCGGCCGACTCCAACAACCTCCAGGCCCTGGAGGGCCCCGTGAACGACGTGGCCCTGCTGCGCAGCGCCCTGACCGACCGCCAGTGCGGGCTGTTCGAGCCCGGCGCCGTGCGTATGCTGCCCGAACGCACCAGCGCCGAGGTCCTCGTCGAGCTCGACCAGTTCTTCAGCCAGGCCCGGCGCGACGACGTCCTGCTGCTGTACTACAGCGGCCACGGCCTGCTCAACGAGCGGGGCCAGCTGTTCCTGTGCACCCGTGATACGCGGACCGATCTGCTCAAGTCCACGTCGGTGTCCTCGACGGCCGTGAACATGATGTTCGAGGAGTCGGCCGCCCGCACCACCGTGATCGTCCTGGACTGCTGCCACAGCGGGGCCTTCAAGGGGGGATCGCTGCCCGACAGCCTGCGGGGCTCGGGCCGCTTCCTGCTGACGAGCTGCCGCAGCGGCCAGCTGGCCAACGACTCCGACCGCCGCAACGGCACCAGCCTGTTCACCCAGCACCTGGTCGAGGGGATCGTCGGGGGGGCCGACGACCACGACGGCGACGGCTACGTGGAGGTCACCGACCTGTTCGACTATGTAAGCGAGCGGTTACGGGAGCAGGGCCGCCAGATCCCCCAGCGCAGCTTCTCGGGCGACGGCGACATCGCCATCGCCCGCCGGGCCCCCGCAGCCTCGTCAGCGGCTTCGTCCCCCGTCGCCCAGCCGGTGGCGCCCGAGCCGGTCGCGCCGGCCGGACCCAGCGCGTTGGCGCCGAGCGTACTGGCCGAGCCGCGCCCCCCGGCGGCCGCCCCTGGGCGAGCGGATCCGGTGGGCCCGGTGGGCCCGGTGGGCCCGGTGGAGCCGGTGGAGGTGGTGCGGGCCGAGCTCGACTTCGGGACCTTGCGGGCCGGCCAGGTGTCGCCCCGGCACCGGGTCCGGTTGGTGGGGGACCTCGACGTGGCCGGGGCCGACCCCTTGATCAAGGCGGGGCGCGACGGGGACGCAGTCGTCGTGGCCGTGGACACGGCGGTGACCGGGACCATCACCGGTGAGGTCGCCTTGCGGGGCACTTCCACCACCGGGCGCATCCTCGTGAGGGCCGTGATCGAGGCGGCCGCACCCATCCCCGCCTCGCCCAGCCCTGCCGCGACCAGCCCCACCGCGGGAAGCCCTGCACTGGCGGGCCCGGCCGGGCCCCAGCTCCAGCCCCAGATGGAGGCGCCCTCGGCCTCCGGCCCCGTCGGCACGCCCGGCCCCGTCGGCACGCCCGGCCCCGTCGGCACGCCCGGCCCCGCGCCGCCTCGTCGCTCGGGGCCGCCGGTTCAGCCCCCGAGCCCGGCTCCCCGGCGCGGCCTGTGGCCCCCCGACCGGCGGACGGTGACGGTGGCCGGCGCGGCGGTCGCGCTGGTGGCGGTGGTCCTGGTGCTGGTCGTGGCCCTGGGCACCGGGGACGACGGCGGCCCCGGGGGCACGGCCGACCAGGCCGGCCCGGGGACGGCGGTGGCCGTGGAGGGCACCCGGGTCTGGACCGACACGGGCATCGACGTACGCGCCGGCCAGGACATCGTGGTCCAGGCCAGGGGGGTGGTCGACACGGCCGTGGGGGCGCCCGACCGGTCGAGCACGCCCGACGGGATCGCGGGCGAGGAGCACTACGAGAACAACGTCGTCCAAGGAGTGGCCCACGCCGCCCTCATCGGCCGTATCGACGACGGCGAGCCGTTCCTCGTGGGGTCGCGACTGAGCCGGCCGGCCCCCGCCTCGGGCCGCCTCTTCCTGGGCGTCAACGACCTGGGCACCGAGAACAACCGCGGCCGCTACGACGCCGTCGTGTCCGAGTAGCCCCCCCGAAACCTGCGCGGGTTTCGTGGGCGAAACGCCCACGTTTCCCGCGCAGGTTTCGGGGTTGGGGGGCCGGCGTTCAGCGGCTGACCAGGGCGCGGACCTGGTCCTGGCGTTGCTCGACGGAGCCGGTGAGGGTGTGGAAGGACACGTCGGCCGTCTCCAGGAGGTGGCGGATGCGGCGGTCGATGTCGGCTTGGAAGGCGGGGTCGTCAGGCCGCAGGCCGTCGAGAACGATCGGGAACTCGACGGGCAGGTAGAACACGTGGTCGTAGCGGGCGCGCAGGTCGTAAGTGGCGATCTCGCGTGACTCGTACCACAGGTGGTTCTCCTTGCGGTCGCCGTCCTGGTTCTCCATGACCCAGTCGGCGTAGGCGAGGACGTCGTAGATCGAGCGGTCGGCCACGAACCGTTCGTGGGACATCTCCGCCCGCCACTGCTTGAGGAAGATCAGGGCTTCGGTCTCGGCGGTTGCGCTCTGGTCGAGCGGGAAGCCCAGTTCGACGACCTGGCGGGCGACCTCGGGCAGCAGCGGGTAGTCCCACTCGCGGGCGAACAGGTTGGCAAGGGTGGTCTTCCCGGTGGAGAACGACCCGACGAAGGCGATTTTCACGGCGACAGTGTGGGCCCATGCCGGCGGGCGGGCGCAAACGCGTCGCGGAAGGCGGGCGGCGCCCCGTATGTTGGGAGAGTCATGTCTGAGCCCTTCTGCCTGCTGACGGTCCACGCCCACCCCGACGACGAGTCGTCGAAGGGGGCCGCCACCCTGGCCCGCTACGGCGCCGAGGGGGTGCGTACGGTGCTCGTGTGCTGCACCGGGGGTGAGGAGGGCGACATCCTCAACCCGGCCATGGACCGGCCCGAGGTCCGTGACCGGCTGGCCGATGTCCGCCGTGAGGAGTTGGCCCGGGCCGCGGCGGAGATCGGGTTCCACGAGGTCGTGATGCTCGGCTACCGCGACTCGGGCATGGCCGGCGCCCCGTGCAACGACGACCCCCGTTGCTTCGCCCGAGCCGACTTCGACGAGGCCGTGGGCCGGCTGGTGGAGGTCATCCGCCGCGAACGGCCCCAGGTCGTCATCACCTATCCCGACGAGCAGAACCGCTACCCCCATCCCGACCACCTGCGGGTCCACGAGGTCACCGTGCCCGCCTTCGACGCGGCCGGCGACCCCGACGCTTATCCCGAGGCCGGCCCCCCCTGGCAGCCCCTCAAGCTCTATTACTCGAGCTGGTCGCGCGCCCGCATGGTGGCGGCCCACGACAAGTTCCTCGAGCTCGGCCTGGAGTCGCCCTACAGCCCGGAGTGGTTCGACCGCCCGGCCACGGATGAGCGCATCACCACCAAGATCGACATCTCCGGGCACTACGACGTGCGACGGCGGGCGCTGCTGGCCCACGCCACCCAGATCGACCCGACGTCGAAGTTCTGGTTCGGGCTGCCCGCCGACGTGGTCGTCTACCCGTGGGACGACTTCGTCCTGGCCCGCTCGTTGGTCGGTCCCGTTCCCGAGCCGGGCGACGGCCCTTTGGAGGACGACCTGTTCGCCGGGCTGTACGACCGGGTGCACCCCGGGGCTTGACGGCTACGATCCCCGGGCGATGCCCAAGTACCTGACTCAGGAGTGGCTCGACCTCCAGCGCGAGGTCGCCCAGGAGTTCCCCGAACGGCCGGGCGCCACCGCCCACCTCCAGTACCACGTGACCGGCGGCCCCGACGGCGATGTCCGCTACCACTGGTACGTCGAGGACGGCAAGGTCCGAGTCGACGCCCTAGGCGACGACCCCGACACCGAGATCACCCTCACCCTCACCTACGAGGACTCGGTGAAGATGCAGAAGGGCGAGCTGGACGAGACGGCCGCCTTCATGCAGGGCCGGCTCAAGGCGTCGGGCAACATGGGCAAGCTCATGAGCCTCATGCCGTTGACCCAGAGCCCCGAGTACAAGGCCATCAAGGCCAAGATCACCGAGAACACCGAGTTCTGACCGCTCAGCGGGCCGCCGGCCGGTGCCCGTTGGCGGCGGGGCTGCGTCCGAGCGCACGGCCACCGCCACCACGTCGTCGAGGCCCCCGACGGCCACCGGGGAGTGGCGGTCGACGGTGGCCCCGTCGCCCGACGGCCCAACGCGACGGGCGGGCGGTCCGCCAAGGGAACCAGAACGCCGAGTCGAGATCGTCCGCTCCTGACTCAGAGCAGCTGGAGGCTCCTTGGTCCTGCACCGGCACCCCCGCAGTGCGGTTCAGTCTCGTGGCTTGAGGCCCGATGTCAACACTTCGCCCCGCTACCGAACAGTCTGGACGCGCCGAGCGTTGCGCTCGCTCGCCAAGCCATCGAAGGCTTGTCACCCTGCGGAGCTGGCCGAATCGGCTCCAGATCGCCGTGGACGACTCGATTCGGGCCGCCCTTTCGGCTCTGAGGGCGTTCCCCGTTGCTCGAAGACTCGAGCCCTTCGCGGTGGCCCGCCACCCCAGCGACCTCCGCGACCTCACTCAGCGACGGGGTGCAGAGTCGCCCAACGCGGAACAGCCCGAGGGGGTCCGTCCCGTTGAGCGGGTTGTTGTTTGTATACGCGTACGGCGCGCCCGTCATAGCCGTAAGCGGGTCCCGCGAGATGAACTGCCCCGTGGCCGGGTCGTAGTAGCGGGCCCGGAGGTAGACGAAGCCGGTCTCGGCGTCGGCGTACTCGCCTTCAAGGCCCACGACGATCGAGGTGCTAAGTGGCCAGCGAGAGCAGCGCACTCACGGTCATGCCGACGACGCCTACGATCACCAACACGACGCCGAGGCGAGCGTAGAACGACCCAGCGAAGCGAAATCCGGCGAGAAGCTGGCTCTGGTCATCGTGCTTGTTCTCGACGCGGCCCGAACTCGACGCGTTCCACCCGAACAGAAGCGCGATTAGTCCCGTCAGTGCGGTTATCCCGAAGATCCCAATCACACCGGACACCAGTCGGCTCCTTCAGCGAGGTCGGCTCCTCCGCGGTCGCGCGATGCTTGCTTGCCCCACAGCAGCCCGGCGGTATTCGTCGAGAACCCGAGGTTGGCCAGAGCCGCCGTAGCGCGATTACCAAGCTCCTCCCCGAAGCGCGTCGTGATGCCGCGCCCCACGCGAGGAACAAGGGCGTTGATCGCTGTCGACGCGATCCCAGCGACGCATGCCTTGTCGAGGCCCCCGCCGTCTGTGCACTCAATGGCCGTGGCGACAGCGCCGGTGACGGCCGAGGTGGCGCTGAAGAAGGCGCCCGCTGCCAGGGCGGTGCCCGAGCGCAGGGCAACAGGCCCACAGACAAGGGCCGTCGTGTAAGCGACCGCCGCCGCAGCGCTCGATACCACACTGATCGTGCCGGCGACCTTCTTCACTGCGCGTGTCACGTCGCGCAGCGACAGCAGTCCCAACGGGTCGATCGCGTTGATCGGGTTGCCCGCGGCGTACAGGTAGGGCTCGCCCGTCAAGGCCGTAAGCGGGTCCCGGCTGATGAACTGCCCCGTCGCCGGGTCGTAGTAGCGGGCCCGCAGGTAGACGAAGCCGGTCTCGGTGTCGGTGTACTCGCCGGCGAAGCGCAGCGGGGTGGTGGCGGTCCCGGTGGCCGAAGACAGCTCGCCGTAGGGGCCGTAGGTGAAGGTGGCCACCACCTCGCCGGTGGCCGAGGTGAGCTGGCGGGTGGAGCCGACCTGGTCCTGGTGCAGGTAGGTGGGCACGTCGGCGGCGTCGAGCTGGTAGAGGGGACGGCCCCCGGGGCCGTAGACGAAGCGCAGCTCGCCGTCGGAGAGCACGAGGGGGACGGGGCCGGACTCGTCCCAGGAGAAGGGCTTCGTCTGGCCGGCCACCGTCTTGGAGGTGCGCAGGCCGTCGC
>JBFMCT010000036.1 GCA_040754375.1 Actinomycetota bacterium | reverse complement strand
CGGAGGAGGCATTCACACTTCCGAGGCACGACCCGTTCGCCGCCCTCAGTCAAGCCTCTCGCCTCCCCCCGAACCAGCCGGGGCCTCCATGCAACCCCGTGGACCCGAGTGTCCGCCAGGACCCGAATCTGCTCACATGTTCTGGGGGGCCTTCCCCCGACCTCCGCTGAGGACCGTCTACGACCGTGGTCCCATCACTGGCGAAAGGGTGGTCCCATGCTGCTGGCGAAACTCACCTCAAAGTGGTCCCATGCAGTTGGCGGGCGACACCCGAGGCCAGCCGGGATTATCGGCGCCCAGGAGGCAGTGCCGCCGATCAGGCGTCGTGTTCCCCGGTGGTCACGTCTGAGGCTGCGGGTCACGGATCAAGGTCCCACAGCACTCGGTAGTAGCGGCCCCGGGTCGGCCTCGATCCCGTAGGCGTCGAGCACTGACTGCTCCCAGCCCGGCCCGTAGCTCCATGTCGTGCTCAAGGTGGCGATGGCGAGGTCCGCCCAGCGGTCGGCGATTCCCATGCTGCCGAAATCCACATGTCCCGACCAGTTCCCGCGGTCGTCGATGAGGGTGTTCGGTGCGCAAGTGTCGCCGTGACATACGACGAGCTTGTCGACGGCGGGGATGTCCCGGACGAGGCCAAGCGCCGCTCGGAGGTCGAGCGGTCGGTGCGGCTCATCCCACTCGGCAGGGTCGATTCGTCCGGTCTCTGCTCGCTCGTGCGCGTCGGCGAACGTTCGGCCGCCGACCACGAGAAGGGGCACAAGTCCACGGGGAGTGTGTCGTGCAAGGCCCGGAGAGGCCCTCACCAATCGCTCTGGTGGCGGAGGCCGGATCGCCGACCCGACGCTTCGCCACCGCGTTCTCGCCGGCGAGGGGCAACGTCACCATCCAGGAACCATCATCATCCGATCCAGCATCGACGACCACCGGGACCCGGACGAACTGTACTGCCCAGTCGAGCCGAGTCGCCTCAGCCGCCAGGTCGACGCTGTCGGCGGGTGACACTTCACGAACCGCCGTCCATAGCCCTCGCCGTACTCGCACGTGACCCCACCGACGCCGTTGCGCCAGACCACCCGAGCCGGCCGGCCACAGGCCAACACGAGCACCTAGGCGGGGATGGCGACATCGGTTGCGCCGGACGCGGATTCCACGATCGCCGCCTTGCACGCAACGGCCCCAATCCGCCAGCCGCCATACGGGACAGTTGCAATCAGGCGCGCACCAGCGCCTCGCCCGACGACGCCCGCTGCCGAGCAGCTCATCGCCGCGCCGAAGACGTCTATCCGCCGGCAACTTCGTGCTCCTGGCCCGCTACACACAGCCCGTGTGGCCCTGTTCAGAGCCCTCAACCTCCCCACGGCCGGGGGGTCGCCCGGTCAGCCCAGGACTTCCCCGAACCGGATCAGGTTGTTGTTGCAGTCGAGGAGCGGGAACTCCCGGATCCCCCATGGCTGGTCGACCAGCTCTCCCATGCGGGCGATGCTTTTGCCGGCGTCCCACCTGGCTCGGAGCTCGTCACGAAGGCGCTCGGCGGGCCGCAGCTCCGAGCGCGGCAGGGCCACGAGCGGCACCGCCGCGGCGGCTAGGAACTCCTCATACAGCGCCGAGGCGTCGTTGAGGCGCACGAAGGCGATCCCGGCGCCGTTCCACGGGTCGAGGCCCGGGCTCGCTGTGAAGTGCAGCTCGATCGTGCCCCGGCGAACCATGGCGTAGTCGTTCTCCTCGTCGTGGCGGACGGTGAAACCGAACTGCTCGAAGAGGGCCAACGTCTCGGGGATGTCGCGGGCCGGCAGGACGGGGATCGAGGTCCCCTCGACGGCGCTCGGCGCCGCGGTCGGATCAGGCCCGGTGTGGGTCATGGGCGGTTCTCCTTGCTCGGTCGACGGTGCAGGAGCGTCCGGCCCGCGAAGCGCACTGAGGGCAGCGGTGTACGGCTCGCCTGTTGCCTCCATGCGGCCACGCACCAACCGCTTGAAGTCTCGCCGTCGAGTCATCTCTCACCCCGCTGATCCGCAACCTGCTCTCCAGCAGCACCTTGCAGCAGCAAAGGCCGGACGACTTCGACCCGAGGGGCTCCTCCCCCCTTCGCCCGGCGAGGCCCGGCTGGAGCGGGACCTCAAGGCTCGGCGTTGGGTGCGCCACTCGAAGGCTACCGCGCGACAAACCAAGCCAGGCGACGGACCGACTCAACCCCTGGAGAGGTGCGAGGCAGAGCTGCCCGCTCACCCCGTCGGGGCGACTCCGATGAACAGGCCCCGACCGATCAGGCCCACGGGGTCGTGCTCGACCGCGAGACCGGTCGACTGCATCGCCGCGCTGTACTCCTCGACCGTCCATAGGCCCATGACATGGGGTTCCATGAAGGTTTCGATGCCCTCGGGGCGGGCGACCGCGTAACGGAACTCGAACCGGCTGATGTTGCCGTCACGGGTGGACCGGCTCACACGGGCGACCGCGAGACCGGCCTCGTTGGCGGCGTCGGCGACGACGTGACCGTCGAACCACCGCTCTGGGTGAAACCAGGGTTCGACCACGAGGACCCCTCCGGGACTGAGATGCCGAGCCATCATCGTCATTGCGAGGTCGAGGTCCTCACGTCGCAGCATGTAGCCGATGGCCGAGAAGAGGCAGATGACCGCGTCGTAGCGACGTCCCAGGTCGAAGGTTCGCATGTCGCCGGCGTGAAGCTCCACATCAGGGAGACGGCTTCGGGCCACGTCGATCATGGATGACGCGAGTTCGACACCGCTGACGGAGAAGTGCCTCCTCAGGTGTAGGAGGTGGCTGCCAGTCCCGCACGCGACATCGAGAAGCGATGCCGCGCCTGGGTGACGCGCTCGCACTTCACGGGAGACTTGGGCGGCCTCGGCGGCGTAGCTCTTGCCCCGGGCGCGGTGGATCAGGTCGTACACATCTGCGCTGAGCTCGTACACCGGGCCAGGATGACGCACGTGGGCCTGTAGGCGCCGGCAATTCCCCGGGGCCTCCCCAAGCCGGTTACCCACTGCGACGGAAACCCCGTGCAATTGGGCGTCATGGCGCACGTGCACGGCGTTACGGTCGTGCTCGTGGTGCTACCGCAACCCTCGGACGATGAACGAGAACTGCTTCTTGCCTGGCTCCAATGCCTTCGGGAGGCGGTCCTCCGCAAGGCGGAGGGCCTGGATGAGACTCAGGTGAGATGGCGGCCCGATGGCAAGCTGATCTCCATCGCCGGCATCGTCAACCACCTCGCCCACCTCGAGTGGCGCTGGATCGACGGAGCGCTTCACGGTCAGGCGGTCTCAAGGAGTGAAGGCGAGTTCGTGGTTCCGACCGAGCGACCTTTTGCCGACGTGGCCGCCACGTATCGGGAAAGGGCCGATCGCACGGATCAAATCGTCCGCGCCGCTGATCTGGCTGACCCCTGCGACCATCCAAAGCACCCAGGGATCACCCTGAGATGGGTCCTCCTTCATCTCATCGAAGAGACAGCCCGGCATGCCGGTCATGCCGACGCGACTCGGGAGCTTCTCGACGGACGGACCGGAGTCTGAGCCTGCCACGAGCGCCGCGGCGTCCTCCCGCGGCCTGGCTAACCCGACTCGGAGTGGTGCACAGCCAGCGTTCTACGGGGCAGTCTTAGCCGCCCGCGAGGGCTGCACATCATGGGCGCATGTTCGGAATGGCCAAGGGCCGGGTGCGCGTCACGAATATCCGTCGTTCGGTTGACCGTGCCCGATGGCAGCGGATCAGGAGTTTCGCGATGCCTCAGAGTGGTCATCGTGGGAGGCTTTCCGACGTGGGGAACCAGTGGATCGGGCTCACAAGCGACTGCGATTGGGCGTAAGTGTTCAGGTCAGCGGGCGGCCTGACACGGATCTCTGAAGAATTCACCGTTGTAAGCAGGGTCGCGCGGGGTGGTCGCGAAGGTGTGCACATGTCACACGACGCGCCCTCGGCCTCCGGGCACGAGCAGCGCGTCGCCGAGCTGGAGGCCGTCGTGTCGGCGCAGGCCGAGACGATCGAGGCTCTTCTCCAGACCAACCAGCGCCTTGAGGAAAGGGTGGCGGACCTGGAGCGGCAGCTCCGCCAGAACTCCGGGAACTCGGGGAAGCCGCCCTCACGGGATGCCGCCGCCGAGCGCCAGCGCCAGGCCGAGCAGCGCCAGCAACGGGCCCAGGCCAAGGGCGGGGCGCAGCGCCGGCGATCTGTATCTGTCGAGCCGATGGAGCCGATCGCGGGAACCGTCGATCCGTTACCGTGCCCGGCTCCGGTGCCAGCGGTGATCAGTCTCGGACCCCGCTCGGTCTCACGCCCCGCCCGGCACGCCGGGCCAGTCGGCGAAGCGCAGGCCCGTGAGGCGCTCGTACGCGGTCACGTAGCGCTCGCGGGAGGCAGCGATGACCTCGGCTGGCAGCGCCGGAGGTGGCGGCGTCTGACCCGAAGGTTGTCCCATGCCGCTGGCGAAAGGGTGGTCCCTTCTCGCTGGCGGGCGACAGACATCCCCGGAATGCAGGCCCTTACCTCATGAGGCGTGGCTATGGTGGTTTCGTGTCGACGAGCCTCGCTGTGCACACACTGCAGCTGGCCACAGAGTTGCTGGATGATATCGAACTCTCCCGTTTCCCGATATCGGCGCTAGTGCTTAAGGCGGCTCGCCTCGCTCGGCTAGTGGGAGACAGCACATCTCAGCAATGGCTCGAGATGGAACTCCATGGCTACTACGACAGTGAACTCGGCCGTCGCTATATGAGCTTGACGGGGCGCTGGCTCGATGAGAAGGCCAAACAAGGATACTGGCAGGGGATCGTCGAGCTGGAGGCGCAAATCTCCGCTCACGAGTCCTTGCTCAGCGCATCTCAAGTAGCCAACCTGAGTGGCGACGGCTTAATTGGGGCGCTAGCGCAGGCGAGGCAGGCTCAAGCGAGGATCGCGACGGCTATCAGCAGGTTCACCGGCACACGGGCGAAGGTCCTGGCGCTGCTCCACCAATTCGCAGTGAGTCGCTTCTACGAGCTGGCGTTCAGCGCGAAACAGGCGGAGCTATTCGAGAGCGTCCGTCAACAGGTCGACGTACTGCTGTCACCGCTCAGCGGCGACACTCTCGCCAAGGTCGAGTCAATCTACCAGCGACTCTCCGAGGGTGACGAGGAGGCGGTCAGCCAGGCCTTGACAACTTGTCGGAGGCTTATAGATGCAGTAGCAGACGCGATCTACCCACCAACCAATCAAGCATTGGCCGTCAACGGGGAGGAGATCGCGCTCGGCGCGGCCAACACGAGAAACCGCCTGAACGCGTACATCCGCGAGAGGACGCAGAGCGACTCTCGTCGCAACAAGCTTCGGCGGACTCTTGCAGACTTGTATGATCGTGTCAGTGCCGGTGTGCATAGCGAAGTGTCGATTGACGAGGCACGGTTTCTATTCTTCAATTCCTACCTGTATCTGGGGGAAGTGTTGACGCTGGCCACAGTGACTGACGTTGGGGAGGTTGCATAGCGCCACCACGCGCCCGCTACCGTCCAGCGTCGCCTCGGTCGTTCGCACGGGGGACGGTTGATCGAGCGCGACGGTTGTGCCGAACTCGTGCGGATCGCGTGTGTCCCACCTACCCGGCGGTAGGTGACGGTTGGGAGGTTGATCGAGGTCTGTCGGTAGGGGGCAGGGGATACCCCGAGTCGCCTGCCAGAATGCCGACCCGCTGGTTCAGAAACGTGGTTCAGTGTGGTGCGTGACGACCGAGGCCGACGACCTGCCGGTTGCCTCGATTCGCCGCAGCGACGACCCCTGGTATCCCTTTCCTGCGGACGGCGGTCCGCTGCTGCTGTACGCCGGGCGGACGACGGCACGCTGGGCGAACGGCGTCCGCATCCAAGGCGAGTCCCAGGTTGTTTGGCGATGGATGCGAAGTCCGTACGCCCACCTCGGGTTCCGAGCACCGTCTAGGGCTTGGGCGGTTGATGGAACGGATCAAGATGATCCGGACTTCGACCTGCCGGTACGGCCGCCAACGCCGGCGATCGCCGCCGAGGTTTGGCCGTAGGTTGGCGCTGGCGGGACCCAGACAACCCAAACGTTCGGCCGGGCCGGCGGTGACACGATCACGATCGGGTGTCGGTACACCGAAGCAGCAGCAATCGGTGAGTGTTCTAACGTCTCGTCGAAGTCGAGCTGACTGCTGTGAATCTCGACCGGCTTGACGCGAGGGGCAAGACCACGCTCGATGAAGGGTGGCTGAAGCGGAGTCGCCCGAGTCGCGACGGTCTGCCCCTCTGTGCCAGACTTGAACGAAACAGATGGCGAAGGAGAGTCTGACTGATGGCCGAAACCCTCCGACCGGACATTGCCGCCGCCAGAAGCAAGATGCGCGCAAGGCTCGGTGGCGGCCGAGAGATTAAGCGACTCACCGAGCACCTTTGGGAGGGCGAAACGGTTGAGCGGATGACGACCGGTGCCTATGGTGCGGGAACAGGGCTGATTGTGCTCACTGATCGGCGACTCCTGTTTCTGCAAGATGGAGTCATCTCCAAGAGAAGCGAGGACTTTCCGCTCGAGAAAGTGTCGTCTGTCCAGTGGAGCACTGGCCTAGCGCTTGGGACGATCGCAATCTTCGCTAGTGGTAACAAGACTGAGCTCAAGAACGTGAACAAGGATGACGGTAAGGAGATGGTTGATGTCGTACGCGCTCGCGTCAGCGGGCCGAAGGCGGGGCCGCCAAGTGCAGCCGGTACGGCCCACCCGGACATCATCGGTCAGATCAAGCAGCTCGGTGAACTAAAGGAGGCAGGGGTTC
Source organism: Actinomycetota bacterium (assembly GCA_040754375.1). Classification (NCBI taxonomy): domain Bacteria; kingdom Bacillati; phylum Actinomycetota; species Actinomycetota bacterium. Next base: position 26,460 of record JBFMCT010000036.1, on the reverse strand, counting down.
TTAGCCAGGAGGAGTTCGAGGCCAAGAAGGCCGAATTACTGAGGCGATTGTAGGGCATCCCGTTCCGGGATACGTCAGGTGGCGTTATCGCACGCTCGGCTAGTGCCGAAGTAGAGCGCCTTCACTGAAAGACAGCGTAGAAGCTTCCGGCGTTCGTTCCGGGGTCCGGATAAGAGACTGCGGCGTCAGCATCGGCTCCACACGGAAGCTCTGCCATAACCGGCGTGCCTTTCACTGATGCACGGGAAGACGTCGACGACGTTACGTCGCTACCCTCGGCAGTCACTTGAGCGTTTATAGGGACGAAACCAAGGTCGAAGCAGTAGATTCTCCGCCCACTGGCGTCCAGCGCCGTCGTTACAGCAACGACATTCCTTGAACGCGCCGGATCAAGAACGCCGGCATGAACGTGGGCATATGCGGCCATGGCGGGCGGGCTCAGTGTGGTGGTCGTTGTCTGCGGAGGACTTGATGTTGTCGTCGTTGTCCATGGCATCAAGCGGGAACAATCGAGAAGCTTCTCGATCGAAGTGAGGATGTCTACGGTCTGGAACCCGCCGACCGTAGTCTGCAGCGACCGGAGACGCTCGCAAATATCCTCGTGCGCCACCGGATCGATCTGCGAAACAGCGACCTGCTCGTCGACATCGACATCCTGTGAGCCGGCCAACTGTGGCTGACCGATGAGTAACCAGGCGCAGACAGCTATCACCCACACCTTCCGTCGACGTCCGACTCGCGCCGCTTCGTCACCAGTTGTGCCCATGTCATCCCTCTCGTCTGACCGATCCCTGAAGTTATCCCGTCAGGTGGTCCGAGGTTCGACGCTCATGCGCCGCCAGGTGCGTTTGCGGCGCGCCTCGTAGGACTCGACTCCACCGCCGGGAGGTGGGGTGGGCCAGCATGGGCGGCGGCGTGTCAACAGCCAGCGCAGTTTGTGGGACGCCCAGACTACGGGCCAAACGCCCGTCCGATCGGACCAGAAGCCGCCCGGTAACCGGCGTACGGTGGCAGCAGGGCCGCCCGAGATCGCTTCGCCGTCCGCCCGTCGTGGTTACCGCGCGTTACCTCGCGCTGCACAGGTGCCGAAGCCGGGTGGGTGGACCGCCTGCGATCGCTACTCCGCACGAATAGCACGAGGATGGGGGAAGGTCGCCGTAATCCCGACCGAGCGGATGGACGACACGCGACCGCTCGGCCGGTCTGCTCTGTCGCGTTCCAGCAACTCGGGAAACCTGCGGGTAGTCATGGCCCGTCGGGTTACCGGCTCCGGCTGGCGAGCCTCTACAATTGAGTTAGGAGTTCCGATTCGAGACCGAGACGAACGATGGGGCTGTGTCCGTGGCCATGAGAAAGTCCCCACTTATGGCCAGCTGAGGTCCCCGCTGGTGGCCACCAGAAGTCCCCACCCCTCGCTGAGCATCCACCCGTGAAGTCCCCCGGCCGGTGACGGTGGCGGTGTCTACCCAACACCGAACCGACCGAGGGACGCCCCATGAAATCAGTGAGGGAACGCATGGACATGAACGCCGCCTACCGAGAGGTGGGCTCCTACCGGGCCGCAGCCAAGCTCTGCGGCACCACCCCCAAGACCGTGAGGCGGGCCGTTGCCGCCGCCGAAGCCGAAGCCACCGGCCCGGCGCCGGCCGTGGCCCACAACTACGACACCGTCGCCGACATCGTGGCCGAGCGGGTGGCGAAGACGAACGGGCTGATCTCGGCCAAGCGCCTGCTCCCGACCGCCCGGGCCGCCGGCTACGACGGCTCGGCCCGCAACTTCCGCCGCCTGGTGGCCATCACCAAGAAGGCCTGGCGCGCCGACCACCACCGGGGCCGTCGTCCCGGCGTGTGGGCGCCGGGCGACATGCTGGTTATCGACTGGGGCCAGATCGGGTCGCTGTCGGTGTTCTGCGCCGTGCTGGCCTGGAGCCGGGCCCGCTTCGTCTGCTTCGCCGACAACCAGCGCTCCGAGACCACCCTGGCCGCCTTGGCCTCCTGTTTCGAGGCCCTGGGCGGCGTGCCGAAGACCGTGCTCAGCGACCGTATGGGCTGTCTCAAGGGCGGCACCGTGGCCGGGGTGGTGGTGCCGACGGCCGACTACGTCCGCTTCGCCAACCATTACTCCTTCCGCCCTGATTTCTGTGAGGGCGCCGATCCCGAATCGAAAGGGCTGGCCGAGAACCTGGTCGGTTACGTGAAGTCCGACCTCATGGTCCCCGAGGCGCTGTCGGTCGACGACCTGGCCAAGGCCAACGCCGCCGGGCGGGCGTGGGCCGCCGAGGTGAACGCCGCGCAGCACTCGGAGATCTGCGCCGTCCCCGCCGAGCGCCTGCTCGTCGAGGCGCCGCTATTGCGGGAGCTGCCGTCGCTGCGGGCCCGCATCGGCAAGCTGGTGGTTCGAAAGGTCGACCGCCTCAGCTGCGTGCGGTTCGGCTCGGCCCGCTACTCGGTGCCGACCCGCCACATCGGCAAGCAGGTGGAGGTCCGCGTCGCCGACGGCGAGGTCCAGGTCGTCCTCCTGGGCGCCGTGGTGGCTACCCACCGCCTCGTCGCCCCTGGTGAGGCGTCGGTGGACGACGACCACTACGGCGGCCCGCGACCTGCACCGCAGCGGCCGGTGCGGCCCAAGACGCCGGCCGAGAAGGCGTTCTGCGCCCTGGGGCCGGTGGCGGAGTCCTTCATCAAGGCCGCCGCCGCCTCGGGCATCACCTCTCTGGCCGGCGACCTCGACGAGCTGGCCGGGATGGAGGCCGCCCACGGCAAGGCGGCGCTGCTCGCCGCCCTGGAGCGCGCTGTCGCCTTCGGGCGCTTCCGGGCTCATGACGTGCGCTCCATCCTGGCCGCCGGCGCCGGCGTGGCCCGGCCCACGGCGCCGGGCGAGGCCCTGGTGCTGGCCCTGCCCAGCGTTCCCACTCGGCCGCTGAGCGACTACGCCATCGGCGAGGAGCGGCCATGAGCGCCGCCCCGCCGGCACTGCCGGCCGACCTCGACGCCGGGTTCCGCCGGCTGCGCCTGGGTGCCATGCGCCGGCTGTCCGCCGAGCTGCTGGTCACGGCCAAGACCCAGCGCTGGTCGCCGGAGGAGTTCCTGCGCACCCTGATCGACGCCGAGGTCGCCTCCCGGGACGCCTCCAACGCCCGTGAGCGCCTGCGCCAGGCCGCCTTCCCGGTGACCAAGACGCTGGATGAGTTCGACGTCGCCACGTCGTCGGTGAAGCCGGCCACCTTCGAGTACCTGTCGAGCCTCGAGTGGGTCAGGGCCAAGGAGAACCTTTGTCTCGTGGGGCCGCCGGGGACGGGGAAGAGCCACCTGCTCGTGGGCCTGGGCCACCATGCCGTCGAGTCCGGCCTGCGGGTCCGCTACTTCACCGCCGCCGAGCTGGTCGAGACCCTCTACCGGGGCATGGCCGACAATTCCGTCGGCCGGGTCATCGAGTCGATCCTGCGCGCCGACCTGGTGCTGATCGACGAGATCGGCTTCGCCCCGCTGGACTCCACCGGCGCCCAGCTGTTCTTCCGCCTCGTCGCCGGCGCCTACGAACGCCGGTCCCTGGGCATCGGCTCGCACTGGCCGTTCGAGGACTGGGGCCGCTTCCTGCCCGAGCACACCACCGCCGTCAGTCTCCTCGATCGCCTGCTCCACCACGCCGTCGTCGTGGTCACCGAAGGAGAGTCGTTCCGCATGAAGGACGCCCGATCGAAGGGAGGACGCCCAGGGCCGAAGAACCTCTGACCACACCCCGAGGGGTGGGGACTTCTGGTGGCCACCACCGGGGACTTTCACTTGGCCATTGACATGGTCGAACGCCCGAGCGCCCGCTTGGCACGCGCCAGCAATTCCTCGTCGATCTCGATCGTCGTGCGTTTCGCCATACATGCATGCTATCGACCATAGATGTACATACACAGCGGCCTGGTGCCCCAGAGCGCCGGCCGATAGACGTAGCCTTCTCGTAAGCCCCTGTAGCTCAGCTGGATAGAGCGGCTGCCTTCTAAGCAGCGGGTCGCAGGTTCGAGTCCTGCCGGGGGCGCACCCAAAACCGCGGGTCAGCGGGGGTACGCGCGTGAAGGGCCTGGAGCCTGGACCACGGATCCGCAACAATGCCGCCGCCACCGCCTGGTACTGCTGCTCAAGGTCGCCGTCGGCCAGCAGCCGCTCGAGGATGCGCTGCGCACCGAGGGCGTCTCGTTCCACATCGTGGACTCGATACCCTGACAAGCGACCGAGCGACCGTCCCGCAGCCGGCGTTCGGGGATGCGCTCGAGGGCCCTTGGCGCCCGAGCGTTATGGGAGCCGGCGTCGTCATCCCCGCCGGTCCGCGCCCCTCCGGAAGCGGATTACCGGACTGTCATGCTGTCACTGGCAAGCCTCGGGAGGGCGTGCTGCCCCAGAGAAACGTTCGAGGCCTGCGGGCGGGCGTCGAGCCATTCTTGGGGGCGGCTCGGGAGGGAGATTCGTGACCGCTTTCGACGTGAGACCAGCGGGGCGCATTCCCCACGGCGGCGTGCCAGTTGTCCACCGGCCTGGCTGACCACCAGGGTTGAGCGCCGCTGGGCCCCAGCGGTTGAGGTGGACCCGCCCGACACCTTCACCTGAGCCGCAGGCGCTCGACCGGCTGGCTTGTGATGTCGGCGATCAGCTCGTAGTCCTGATCGACGTGGAGAACAGTGAGTTGTGCGAGCTCGGCGGTCGCAGCGTTCAGGAGATCCGGGATGGAGGGCGCCCGGTGCTGGCCCCGGTCAGCCAGCGCGGCCTGAACTGCCACGGCGCGGTCCTCGATCGAGGGCGTCAGATGCTCGATCGGCATGGCCGCCAGGGGCGGCCGTCCGGCGCTGACTCGCAGCTCCTCGGCCGACCGGGCCGAGAACCCGACCTCGAGCCGAGTCACAGTCGTGATCCGCACCAGACCTCGCTCGATCCTTGCTGCCCACTCTTCGGCATCGTCGCTGTGAGCCAGGCGGACCAGAGCGGATTTGTCAATCAGCCACGCCGTCACCGCCACGCTTGGCCCATGATCTCCGGGTCGTCGAGGTCAGCGAAGGTGTGAGCGAAGCGGGCCAGGTCATCGACCGTCACACCAGCGTGATCGTCGGTGCGCTCGCGCGACAACGCACGCCTCAGGTACTCGGCTCGAGAGAGCCCGGCCCGCTGCGCCTTCGCGTCGATCGCGGCGACAACGTCGTCGGGGACGTCTCGGATGAGGATGTCCGGCATGCTGCACCTCCGTGATATCCAATGATAGCACCACGGTGGAGGGGTCTCGCAGGCGCACCCGAAGGAGTCCCCGGTGCCGTGCCCCCGAACACCGGCATAACAGCGGCTGCGTTCCGTCGCCCAAGGATGACTCCGCTGGCGACGGCGGGTCGTCCTTGCAGCGATCGGGTTGCTTCGACGAAGCTCTCGACCGTGTTCCCACTGCCGTGCAGCGCGAGCACGAGTGGCATCAGAGGATCGTCGGGGAGCCCCTCAGGAACGAAGAGCCGGTACGTCCGAGCGCGCCCTTCGCTCATCAGCGTGTGCAACGTGACGCGGGCAACGGAGGTGCAGAAGACGATCTCGTCGAAGACGAGGCGCACGCCGTGGAGCCAGCAAGGACGTCACCACAATGACGGTGTGCCAACTTGCCGTGAACCGCCTCAACACATCACGCTTTCAATCGCGGCGATGTTCCACCGAGCGGAGCCATCGAGCCCGCGGGCACGGCACCATAGGGCCCACTCCGCACACCGCGCCGCGACGACGCATCTCAGCACCTCCATGTCGACACCCGTTGACGCGGCCACCGAGCGCACACGGCTTCGAAGGGCGCCGTCCAATGGATCTCCGAAGTGTAGGAGAACCTGCGCGAGGTCATACGTGCGGTCACCGAGGAACGGCTTCGGGTCAATCAGCCGCCACTGACCTCCACCCATCATCAAAATGTTACGCGGATGACAATCGCCATGGAGGAGGTCGACCGCGGAAGAGGAGACAAGATACTCCCAGCCGGCCACCGCGGCTCCTCGTACACCGCTCAGCGCCGGTTCCCTACCGATGCCTTCTAGCGTCGTAGGTGCTCTGCCGGCCAAGGAATCCACTTGGGCTCCGCTCGCACCGTGCATCCACACCTGTGAGAGAAGGGTCGTCGCCACCTGAATGGCACGCTTGCTACTCATGGTCTCGGCGGTAGCGTCGCGCCTACAGCGCTCGATGAGGAGCGCACCGAGTTCGTCGTCGTGGTCGATGAGCCGTACCATGCCGTCGCCATTGCAGAGTCGCAGAGCCTGAGCCTCTTCGGAAATGGCCTGTCGGGAATGTCCGAGCTTCAACACAGCCGGTGACTCGCCGAGTGCAAGGCTCACCGGTGCCACCCACGCTGAGGCGCCTCCCGGGACATAGGGCTGGCCGACCACCAGGCGCCAGCGCGTCGAGGCGCGACCGATGAGGTGAGGTAACTGCTCAAGCCAGACGTGATGCGTGCCATCCAGCGAGGCCCGCAACCTCGGTGGTACCGCGATTTCGCCCGGTGGTCGAGTCATGGCCCCCAAGACGACGCGCCGTGATCGATGCGCCCAGGTCTCGTGGGGTGTCTCACACGTCGCAACCCTACCTGGCGTCGATGAAGGCCGGCGGCTGACACCGATGCGGCTGCGATCGCGTCCATCCTGAACGCCTTTGTCTCGACGACGACGATCGAATGGACCGACACACCCCAAACCGTGGACGGCATCAGTGGCCCGCTTGCCCGAAATCGGGGCGAAGTTCGGACGGTGGCAAGACCTCGTGTTGCTGCAATTCCTGGTCGACCACCGAACGGCGCCGGACGACCGCTGACCCGCGGCGGAGCACTCGGTTGCCGGCCATCGCACGATCGCTAACAGACCTCACTCTCAGGGTCGAGGTCGCTCAGTTCGACGGTCAGGGGGAAGGCGTCGAGGGCGATCGCCTCTTGCAGCCGGTCCCACCCAACGGCGTCGAAGAGCACGTCCCCATGGCGAAGCCGGTCGTGGAGGTCAGACGCCGTTGCTCGGCCGGCGCGAGCCTCGTCGGGGGTGATGTGTCCGGCAGCACATCCATCGGCGAATTCGGCCTCGTCGAACACCCCTAGGGTCGACGCACGGCGGTACAGGTCGAGCTCGAGGTCGTCGAAGTGCCATTCCCCGTCTACGTGGACGGGCGGCGTGCACACGTCGATGGCGACCCGTTGGCCGAGTTCGTCGATCGTCCACGTCCCGAACCACCATCCGTCGTTCGGTGCGAGGTGAAGGACGTGGAGGCCCGGCTCCTCGGGGACTCCCACGTAGCTGCACGCGATCTCGCCGTCGCATGTCCCTCGCACGATGGAGCCTTGAGGCGTGAAGAGCCACGTTCCGAAGCGGTCTTCGCCGAGTACGTAGGCACGCCAGACCATTACGCCCTCGGGCCGCTTTCGCTTGCGAATGCGAACCACCTCCACCCGTCGAAGCGTAGGGCGGGATCCCCGGAGGTGAGCCGGCGTTCCCTCACCACGCTCCGATATCGGGTCCGGGTCGTGCAGTCTCAGGCCCCGGCCGGTCGGGGGCCGGAGCCGGGTCGGGCGCAGGTGGCGAGGCTCGGCCTCGTCGGGGAGGAGGGCAGCCTCGATCTCGGCTTGGCGGGAGCGGAGGCGTGGAGGCGGTCGTCGTGGGGGAACGGGCAACGAGGCGGGCCTTGGCCGCAGCGGACTCGCGATTGGCACGGCCGAGGTCGGTGCGGGTCTGTGGGCTCGAGGCCCGCTGGAGGTCGGAACTAGGCGAGATGATCGCAGAGGCGTCCCACGTCGACGCGTCAGTTGCCGGGCCGTTCGTTCAATTCGGCCCAGAGGACCCGGCGTTCGGCGACGCCCGGCGCGCCCCAGCGATGAGGTATGAGGCCTGGTCCATCTCTATGTCGACCACCTTGGCGACGCGGTTCATGTCGGCGTCGTGGGCGAGGAGGATGGCCTCGGTGCGCAGCGCCACCGCGGCGATCATGCAGTCGGTCAGTCCTCGAGGGATGACGCCCTCCCGCCGGCAGCGGCGATAGATGCGTGCCGCCCCGTGGAAGTCGGCGGCCACGTCGAAGCGGAGCAACTCGAACCGCAGGAGCAACCGACGGAGGTCCGCCTCTCGTTGCTCGGTCCGAGCTCCGGCCAACACCTCCATGACGACGGGGTCGGTGACGGCGAGGGGACCATCCTCGGCGATCAGTTCGGAGAGGCGGATGTCGACCGGGCTGCCCGTTGCCCGGTCGTACTCGACCCACGCCGAGGTGTCGGCGAGGATCATCAGCTCTCCGTTGGCCGGGCGTCCTCCGGGATCTCGACGATGGCGTGGGCGCCGCGCATGGCCAACGCCTCGTCACGGTTCATGGGCTGGCCGGCCAGGTGTCGCAGGGCGAGATCGACCGCCTCGGTCTTGGTGTGGACGCCGAAGCGGTCCATGACCGCCCTGAGGTAGTCGTCCTCGATCTCGATGTTCGTCCGGACCCGGGCCATACACTGATCCTACACGCCAGGTGCCCAACAGGTGTACGTGCCAAAGTGTCCCAGAACCCCGAGGCCGCTGATGGCGGGGTCGGGGCCCTGGTCGCGGCCCTAGCGGTCGGAGAGGTCTTCGTGGCGGTTGTGGGCGTCGCGGTCGGGCTCGTCCCACGCCCGGCGGAGGTCCTCGAAGACGCCCTCGTCGTTGGTCTCGCTCTCGTTGGTCACGTTACCCACAGGAGAACCGGCAGCGGTCACGACGTCGACCCTCACAGGCTCCTCGGCCACCAGAGCTTCACGGACCTCGGGCCGGGTGTCGCCCACCCGTAGAGCCGGGCCCCGCTCGGCGGCCAAGGGGGCACCTGCCCCCTTCTCGGCTTCGCCCCCGATGATGAACCCCACGGTGGCCCCGAAGGCCGACCCCAGCAGGACCACGGCCAGCAGGCGCCCCCACAAGGGCAGGGGGCCCCACGGCAGGAAAGCAAAGGGCAGGGCGATCAGGATCCCCAGGGCGATGGCGACGGGCGACACCACCAACATGCCCTTGACGGCCCGCTTGGTGAGAAGGAACCCGGCCTGGGGGCTGAACCAGCTCCGTTCGAGCTCGTCGCGCATCTCGCCCCGCAAGGCCGCCTCCTTGTCGGCGTGACCGTTCATGTGGATCAGCTCCTCGGGCACCCCGAGGTCGCGCACCCGCCGGGCGGCCGCGTCGGCCCTCTCCTGGCTGCTGAACACTCCTACGAGCTCCTGGCGCTGCTGGTCAGCCACCTTCGCACCTCCCTTGCGGTACGCCGTTCACCTACCCGCGGCCCGCTCCGGGCAATCGCGGGAAGGACCGGCGCAGGCGGAAGCCGAGGGGCAGGAACCGGGGCGTCCGCTCGGCGTAGTCGACGTAACCGGGGTAGGTGCGGGCCAGGGCAGCCTCCTCGAACCGGGCCTTGGCCCACAGCAGTGCCGTCAGGGCGGCGGCCAGGGCCAGCGAGCCGTAGGCCGCCGCCCCCACGGCCCACGACCAACCCAGGGCCAGCAAGCCGGTGTAGATCGGGTGGCGGCTGAGCCGGTAGAGGCCGCCGGTCCTGAGCCGCCCGTGGGCCACCGGCAGGGGCAGGGCGGTTGCCGATCGGCCCAGCGAGACCAGGCCCAGCACCAGCCACAGGGCACCGGCCACCCCGGCGTAGTCGGCCGCCCGCTGCAGCCATCGCGGCGGCCGGAAGTCGGGGGCCGGGGACCACACGAGCAGAGCGACGAGGATGGCGAACTGGGCGGCCACCAGGGCCCACGCCCGGGCCGCCTCGCCCCGGTTGGCGCTCAGATGCAGGCCCACGACCACCTCCCCGGGGACATTGTCCCCGCCGGCCCGGCCCCCCGCGGAACATAAGCTCGGGGATGTGCATTGAATAGTTCGGCTGGCCCCGCCCGACGCCACCCGAAGGAGAGCGCCCATGGAAGACCCGATCGGTAGCGCCAGCGCCGACGGCCTCGACGACCCGCTGTGCGAGGTGTGTGCCCGCCCGGTAGCCGCGGGCACCGCCCCCAAGCGGGTCGGAGCCTGCGAGTTCCCCTTCCACGTGCACGACGACTGCCTCGAACAGCTCGGGCCGCTGGCCGCGGAGATCACCGAGATGTGCAAGCTGGCCGAGGACCAGCCCGACGGCCTGCTCTGGCTCGGCTCGTGGGACCCCTTGGACAAGAGCGAGTCGAGCACGGGCTGAAGCCAGGCGCCCCTGGGCGCTAAGCCTCGAGTACCTGGGACAGCACCTGGGCCTTGAGGGCCACGAACGCCGGCTCTGACAGGGTCTGGCGCCCCCGGGGGAAGGCCAGTTCGACGGCCGTCTCCTCCACCACCCGGGCCGGGCGGTGCGACAGGCGCACCAGGCGGTGACCCAGCAGGAGGGCCTCCTCCACGTCGTGGGTGACCAGCACGGTGGCCGCCCCCCGCCGGGCCAGCAGCTCGACGAGCCACTCCTGCATGCGCAGTCGGGTCTGGGCGTCGAGGGCCCCGAACGGTTCGTCGAGCAGCAGCACGGGCGGGTCGGCGGCCAGTACCTGGGCGATGGCCGCCCGCTGGCGCATGCCCCCCGAGAGCTGGCGGGGCAACAGGTGGCCCGAACCCTCCAGGCCGGTGGCCGCCAGCAGGGAGGACGCCAGGGCCGCGGGCCCGGGCTGCCGCAGCGCCCGCGGGCCCCACTCCAGGTTGGCCCGCAGGTCGAGCCAGGGGAACAGCGTCGCCCCCTGCACGACCATGGGGCGCAGGGGCGACGGGCCCCGCACGGCTTGACCCGCCTGCTCCACGTGGCCGGCGTCGGGTGGCTCGAGGCCGGCCAGCAGGCGCATCAACGTCGACTTGCCGCACCCGCTGGGCCCCAGCACGGCCACCACCTCTCCGGCCCGCACCTCCAAGTCGATGCCCGACAGGACCGGGAGGCGGCCGTAGCTCTTGACCAGTCCCCGGGCGGCCAGCGCGGGCGCCGGAGCGGAGGGGTCGTTCAACCGTCGGCCCACCGCACGAGGGGACGGGTGACGGTCCGCAGCAGCAGGTCGCCGGCCAGGCCGATGACGGCGAAGGCGGCCATGCCCACCAGGATCTGGTCGAGGCGGCCCACCTCCCGGGCCGCGAACATCATGGCGCCCAGGCCCCTGCTGGTACCCGTGAGCTCGCCCACGATCACGCTCATCCACCCCAGGGTCAGCCCCAGGCGCAGGCCGGTGATGATCCCCGGCAAGGCCGAGGGGATGTACACCCGCCGGGCCAAGGCCACCCGGGGGGTGCCGAGCATGCGGGCCGTGTCGACCAGGGAACGGGGCACGCGGGCCACCGAGTCGGCCGTGGCGATGACGATGGGCGACACCGCGCCCACGAAGACCAGGTAGCGGGCCGCCCCTTCCCCCAGGCCGAACCAGACGAGCGAGATGGGCAGCCAGGCGGTTATGGGCACCGAGCGGAAGGCCTGGAACAGGGGGTCGAGGGCAGCCGCCACCCACCGCGACAGGCCCAGGCAAAGGCCCAGGGGGACCCCCACCGCGATGGCCAGCGAGTAGGCCACCACCCACCGGCCGAGGCTGGCCGGCAGGTGGAGGGACGCCCCGCCCCGGAACGGGACCACCCCCGGGATCGTGGCCCGCCGAGGGCCGAACAGGAACTCGCGGGCACTGTTGACCACCTCTCCGGGCGGTGGGAGCAGGCGGGGCGAGAGGTGGCCGGTGACAGCCGCCAGCCACCACGCCAGCACCAGCACGGCGGGCACAGCCGCACCGGCGGCCGCCCGCCGCCAACCGCTCAGGCGGTTGCGGGTCTCGGGGGCGTGGCTGGGCAGCAGTTCGTCGGCGAGGTCCAGCTCCCCTCCGGCCCGGGCCTCGCGTACCGCCACCGGCTTAGCTCGCCGGCTGGTAGTCGAGCAGCAGGAGGTCGTCGATCCTGGGCTTGGACGTGATGGCGCCCTGGGCCAGCATGAGCTCGGCCGCCCCCTCGAACTGGGCCCTGCGGCGGTCGTCGAAGCGCCATTCGGCCCCGACGTTGTCGAGCGCCGCGGTGTAGATCGCCTCGGAGTACTCGAACTGGTCGACGAGCAGCTTGCGCCACTCCTCCCGGTCGTTGACGCCCCCGGGAGTGAGCAGTTCGGCCGCGTCACGCTGCATCCGGGCCACGGCCGTGAGCAGGTCGGCGTCGCCCAGGTGCTTGGGGGCGGCCCATATGGCGGTGTTGAAGTCGCCCGCAGGGGTGTCGTAGATGTCGGCGATGCGCACCCCGAAACCGGCGACCACGCTCTGGGTGCACGGGGGCTCGGTGCCCACGTAGGCGTCGATGTCGCCCCGTTCGAGGGCGCCGTGGTGCTCGGCGTAGCCGAGGGGCACGGCCGTGACGTCGCGATCGAGCTGGAGCCCGACCTTGGCCAAGGCGGCGGTGATGGTCAGGGTCTGGATCCCGGGGGACGGAATACCCACCCTCTTGCCCCGCAGGTCGGCCGCCGTTCGTATGCCGCGGTCGGCCCGCGCGATGAGACCGTTCCCCTGGCGCGAGCACATGCCGATGATGCGCGACCGGAGGCCGGTGGTGGATGCCTCGATCAGCGTGTTGTAGTAACCCATCAACCCGAAGTCGAGATCGCCGTTGGCCAGCGCCCGGCTGATGTCCCCTGCGCCGGTGAAGATGACCGGCCTCACGCTCAGGCCCGGGGGGGCGAACCGGTCCCAGAACAGGGGCGAGGAGGCATGGTTGCGGGCGTAGACGGCGGTGGTGATCGTCAGGCCGCCGAAGTCACGGAGCGCCGTGCCCGCGCCCGTGCCCGAGGCGGTCGTCGGAGTGGTGGTCGCCTGCTCACCGTCGTCGCCACAGGCCGCCAGGGCCAGGGCAGCCGCGCCTCCGGCGGCGAGGCCGAAGAAGCGACGGCGCGAGATGTCGTCCAGGTTCAGGGCTACCTCCCATCAAGATTGGTTGATGAGCGTAGCCCGGCGGGTGGTTCAGTCGCGGTCGGCCAGTGCCTTCTCCACGAGGCCCGCGACCAGGCCGGGGGTAGCCATCTCCTCGGGCTCGGCGTCCTCTGGGAGACGCACGTCGAAGGCGTCCTCGATCATCAGCGACAGCTCGACCCGCTCGAGCGAGTCGGCCCCCAGTTCGTCCCACGTCGAACTAGGGGAGATCTCCGCCGGGTCGAGGCCGAGAGCCTCGGCGGCCACGGCCGCCAGTCGTTGCCACACCTGGTCGTCCACGGGCGGGCACGCTAGCCCCCGGCCACCGGAGGCCCTTGCGGACCGGATGGTCCCGGCCCGCCGGCCCAGCGGCGGCGGCGGGCGTCCCAGGCACCGGCGGTGCCCAGGGCGCGCAGCTCGAACTTGCGGACCCTGGTCGTGGGCGTCTTGGGCAGCTCGTCGTGGGCCCGCAGCCAACGGGGCACCAGGTGGCGGGGCAGCAGCCGGCCCAGGTGGGCGGCCAGGTCGTCGAGGTCGACCCCGCCGGGGGCGCCAGGGTCGGCCACGACGCACAGCAACACCTCCTCTTCGACCCCGTCGAGGGCGGGCACGCCCACGGCCGCGGCCTCGACCACCGCTGGGTGGCGCAGAGCGGCCTCCTCGATGAAGGACGGCGCGATCATCTCCCCGGCCCGCCGGATGGCGTCGCGCCAGCGCCCGGCGAAACACAGCTGGCCGTCGCCGTCGAACGCCATCACGTCGCCCGTCTGGTACCAACCGTCGTCGTCGAAGCACTCGCGTGTCGGTCGGCCGGGCCCGTCCGGGCCCAGGTAGCCCTCGAACATGACGTGGGCGGCCCGGGGCCTCACCCACAGCTCGCCCGGTTCCCCGGGCCCGAGCTCCTGGCCGCCGGGGCCCCGGACGGACGCGTCCCAGCGGTCACTGGGGACACCGACGGTCCCGGTCTTCTGGGGCAGGCCCCGGGCCGGCCACGACCAGCACGACGCCGTCTCGGTCTGGCCCCAGGTCTCGGCCACGTGCAGGTCGAAGCGCTCCTCGATCTCCCGCCAGCGGTCCACAGGGGTGGCCGCGCCCAGGGCCCTGCGCACCGGGTTGTCGGCGTCGCCCGGCGAGGGCGGGCGACGGGCCAGCGCCGACAGGACCGTCCCCACGAAGGTGAACATGGCGGCGTCGGCTTCCCGTACCCGGCGCCAGAACCTGACGACGTCGAACCCGGCGTCGATGGTGACCCGGCCCCGGCGGGAAAGGGCGGCCAGCACCGTGGCCTGGCTGGTGACGTGGAACAGGGGCAGGCAGCAGTAGAGGCCCTCGCCGGCCTCGATGGGCAGCAGCTCCTCGCCGTAGGCCCAGGCCCACACGGCCTCGCAATGGCGGCTCCACAGCACGCCCTTGGGCACCCCCGTGGTGCCCGAGGTGTACATGAGCTTGGCTGGCGCCCCCGGGCAGTCCGCCAGCGGGGGCGGCGGGCCCGAGGGCGCCCGTTCGACCAGCTCGTCGAGCCGGGGCGGGCCCGGTACGCAGCCGCGGCGGCCGCCCACGACCAGGACGTCACACAGGTCGGGCAGCCCACCGCGCACGGCCTCCACGTCGTCGGCCAGTTGGTGGGCGACGACGACCACCCGGCCACGGCTGTCGGCCATCACCTGGCGCAGGGGCTCCCCCGTGAGAAGTGCGTTGAGGGGGAGGTAGACGGCCCCCAGCTTGGCGCACGCGAACCACACCGCCACCGGCGCCCAGCCGTTGCCCGAGCGGACCATCACGACGTCCCCCGCGCCGTAGCCCATGGACAGCAGGACAGCCGCCACCCGGTTGGCCAGTTCGTCGATCTCGGCGTAGGTCAGGGTGGCGTCGGGCAGGGTGGCGAAGGGCCGGGGGCCGAGCTCCGCGGCCCGGGCCTCGATAAGGGCGCGCAACGTGGGATAGGGCGGCGGGGGCAGGGGGGCGCGCTCGGCCATGGGCGGGGGACGCTACCGTCCGCGCCGTGGCCGTCCCCAAACCCCGATGGTGACCCTGGCCGGCATCGTCCTGCCCGACGTGGTCGGCGGCCGCGACCTGGACCTCGGTTCGGAGCCGCCCCGGGCCCTCCTCACCGTCATCCGCCACCGTCACTGACTGCCCTGCCAGGAGCACCTCGTGCGGGTGCAGGAGCGGTCGGGTGACTTTGCGGCCGCCGGCTTCGTGCCGGTGGCCGTGGGCTTCAGCCCGCCCGACGCCCTGGCCGCCCTGGCCGGCCATCTCGGCTGGGCCTTCGCCTTCTGCTCGGACGAGAACCGCCTCGTCTACGACCGCCTCGACCTCGGCTCGGCCGGCGCCCGCCAGGTGTTCTCCCCTGGTACCCGGGCCATCTACGACGCGGCCCGCGCCCGCGGCGAGGATGTGGCCCGCCCCGTCGAGGACGTCCGCCAGCTCGGCGGGGACGCCCTGGTGGTGGCCGGCGAGGTGAAGGTCCTCATGCGCCCGTCGAGCCCCGACGACCGTCCCGAGATCGACCAACTACTGGCCGCGGCCGCCGCCCTCGGGGCTCACTAGGTGGCTGGTGCCTAAACCTTCCTCAGGCGGCCGACCGCCCCGTCTGCGGCTCGGCTGAATGGCAAGGTGCTGGTCAGGGGCAGGTCGGCCGTCGGCGCGAAGCGCCGATCACGAAAGACACCAGCCTCTTAGGGCTGGACCGGCTCGAGCCGGCAGGGCAGGGGACCTCCGGGGCGCAGGGCGAGGTCGACCTCGACCGGGGTCTCGGCCAGCAGGGACGTGAGGCGGAAACGGCGAACCAGGGCGGCCGTGGCGACGACCAGCTCGGCCACAGCCAGGTGCTCTCCGATGCAGGCACGCGGCCCTCCCCCGAAGGGGAGGTGGGTGTAGCGGGCCGACCGGCGGGTGGCCTCGGGCCCGGTCCGGCTGGCCCCGAAGCGCTCGGGCGAGAACTCGAACGGCCGGTCCCACAGGTCCTCACGATGGTGGATGCCCCAGATGTTCACGGCCACGATCCGGCCGTTGTCGACCGGGCAACCGGCCAGCTCGGTCTCGGCGCGGGCCCGGCGCACGACGGTGTGGGCCGGCGGGTAGAGGCGCATGGCCTCGTCGACCACCTGGGCCGTAAAGGGGAGGGCGGATGGGCCCCGTCCGAGATCGGCATCTCGGGCCTCGGCCCGCACTCTGTTCTGGGCGGCCGGGTGGCGGCCCAGGAGGTCGAGGGTGAACGCCAGGGCGCTGCCGGTCGTCTCGTGGCCGGCGATGAGGAAGATGATGGCCTCGTCGCGCACGTCGTCGTCGGCGAGGGCGTCGCCCGTCTCGGGGTCACGAGCTTCGAGGAGGCGGCTCAGCAGGTCGTGGCCCTGGTCCCCCTGCTCGGCCCTCGCCCGGCGGTCGGCGATGAGGCGGTCGGCCAGCGCCCACACGACCCTGCGAGCGTGCTCGGCCCGGCGGTTGGCCGGCGAGGGCCACCAATGGGGGCTGCGGAAAGGGGCCAGCGAGCGGCGCTTGAGATGCTCGCCCAGCGGGGGGAGGGCGGCCCGCAGGACGGGTGCGGCCTCGACGATGTCGTCCCCGAAGACGGTACGGCCCAGGGCGTGCAGGGCGTAGCGCATCGACAGTTCGTGCACGTCGACCGGGCGGCCGGCAGCCGCGTCGTCCTCGCACCAGGACACGAGGTCGGCGGCCGCCTTGGCCACCGTGGGCAGGTGGCCCTCGACGGCCCGCCGGGTGAACAGGGGCTGAGCCACCCGCCGGTGCCGGCGCCACCGCTCCCCCTCGCTGACCAGCAGCCCGTTGCCCAGGAAGTGGCGGAACTCTCCGATGACCGGGGCGTCTTTGACGTAGCTGCCGGCGTCCGCGGCCAGCACCTGGTGGGCCGTGTCGGGGGTGAACACGGCGTCGAAGCTGAACCCGAGCCGGGGCGGGCCCACCCGGAAGCGGGCGATCTCGCCGTGTTCGGCCATGGCCCGGGCGTAGGTGCCCAGCTGGTCGCGCTGGAGCGCTCTGGTCGAACCGAGCAGGAACGAGCCGGGCACCGTAGGTGGCGCCTTCGTGCCCTCATCGGCCCTCACGGCCTTGCGGCCCATGGGCCAGAAGTCTGCCAGCTTCGGCGCCGTCCGGCTCGGGGCGGCGCCGCCCGTGTGCCCTCACCGGTCGTCCCGCTGGTACACCTTGGCGGTCAGACGAGGGGAAGAGGAGCAAGGGTTGCCGGAGCTGGTGGAAGTCGAGGCCTACCGCCGCCTGGCGGAGCGGGTGGTGGGGCGCCGGGTGGCCGAGGTGGTCGCGCCCGACGCCTGGTACCTCAAGAAGGGCCTGACAGCCGGCACCTTGACGGCCGCCCTGACGGGGCGGACCGTCACGGCCGCCCGCCGGGTGGGCAAGGTGCTGCTGCTCCACACCGACGGGCCTACGCTCGGCCTGCGGTTCGGGATGAGCGGGCGCTTGCTGGTCGACGGCGAGGCGGCGGTCGACGACCTCGTGTACGCCAGCAACCGGGACCTGGAGAAGTGGGACCGGTTCGCCCTGCGCTTCGCCCGCCCCGGCGGGGGCGACCTGCGCTCGCGCGACCCCCGCCGGCTGGGAGGGGTCGAACTGTCGCCCGTCGAGTCGCCCGTCGAGTCCCGCCTGGGCCCCGACGCCCTCACGGTCACGCCGTCCGCCCTGGTCCGTGCCCTGCAGAGCGACGCCCCGCTCAAGGCCCGTCTCATGGACCAGCGCCGCCTCGCGGGCGTGGGCAACCTGGCGGCCGACGAAGCCCTGTGGCGAGCCGGGCTCGACCCCGCCCGGTCAGCCCGGTCGCTGTCACCGGCCGAACACCGCCGCCTCCACCGCCACCTGCGGGCCACGATGGCCGACCTGCTCGAACGGGGCGGGTCCCACACCGGCGACCTCATGGACCAGCGCCGTCTGGGGGGTCTGTGCCCCCGCGACGGAACCGCCCTCGTCCGCCGGACCGTCGGCGGCCGCACCACCTGGTCCTGCCCCCGCCACCAACACTGACCCACCCCCCGAAACCCGCGCGGGAATCGTGGGCATTTCGCCCACGAAAACCGCGCAGGTTTGCAGTCGTTGGGCCCACCCCGCGAAACCCGCGCGGGAATCGTGGGCGTTTCGCCCACGTTTCCCGCGCAGGTTTGCGGTCGTTGGGGTTAGGGCGGGAGGTCGGCGGTGACGGGGACCATGCGGCGCAGGAAGACGTCCTGGGTGTTCTCGTCTTGGGCGGGGGCCAGGCGGGAGTCGCTCCAGACGACCCAGGCGCCGTCGTCCCTGGAGGCGACGTCGGGGGCGTACCAGTCGCCGATGGCCCGGTTGAACTCGAACCGCCGGATGGGCTGCTCGTTCACCTGGCGGCTGCGGAACGTCACTCCCCCGTCGACGGAGTGGGCCCAGAACACGTTGTCGGTGTTGGCCGCCGGCCGCCGGTAGTAGACGATGTCGATGCGGCCGTCGGGGGCCACCCCGATGGTCGGCGTGCGAGACGACCCGGTGGACAGGGCCGTCTGGTCGGGAGCGATGCCTATGGGGTCCGACCACGTCACGCCCTTGTCGGTCGACTTGCGGAACACGACCTGCTGCTGGCCGGTGCGCTGGTCGGTGTAGGTGACGTAGAGAGCGTCGGACCGGGGGTCGAAGGCCAGCTTGGCGGGGTCGTAGCGGTCGCCTATGCGGGGCTGGGTATCGATGATGGCCGACGTGAACGTCGCGCCGCCGTCGGCCGAGCGGGCCAGCAGGAGCTCGGACGCGCCGCCCTCGTAGTCGGCGATGAAGCTGACCAGAACGGTCCCGTCGGGCAGGACCACCGGCTCGGAGGGGCTGCGTACCCCGAGGGCCGGCGGGTGGACGGCCACCGGCTCGGAGAACGTGTTGCCCCCGTCGTCGGACTGGCTGAACAGGGCCCCCGGGCAGAACCGGCCGCCCTGGTTGCACAGCCAGAACGTGAGCAGCAGCCGGTCGGCCCCGGCGTCGCCCTGCACCACCGTCATCTGGGGCCGGGCGAAGCTGACGTCGTCGCCTCCGGGCCGCACGGCCACCGACGTGACGTATGTCTCGCCCCCGTCGTTGGACCGGCCCAGGATGACGCTCTCGCGCGTGCCCTGCTCGGGGTGGGCCGACCCGTAGACGGCGTAGATCGTGCCCGAGGAGCCGAAGGCCACCCCGCCCGGGCCGGTGGGCACGTGGCCCCCGGCCGCGCCGTTGATCTTGCAGCCGTTGTAGCCGGGCGGGTCCTGGAAGACGCCGTCGACCCACTCCTTGCCCCGGTCGACGGTCATGTGGAACGTGCAGCGCCCGGCCGCCATGTTGGCGTCGGTGACGACGATGTGGTTGCCGTCGTTGGGGTTGACGGCCACCGACTGGCCCTCGTACCCGCGGCCCAGGCGGGGGTCGGCCGAGGCCCGGCAGGACGGGAACTGGCAGCGCGCCTCGAGGGCGGCCTCGTCGTCGGACGAGCTGGAGCCACCGGCGAACAACGTGTAGAGGACGGCCGCCAGCAGGAACAGGCCGCCGCCCCCCATGAGCAGCAGCGGCAGGCGGGTCTGACCGTTCTCCGACCGGGACATCGCGGGCAGGCTATTCGACCCGGGCGAACCGGGGCAGGCCACGATGACGAGGCCCCCCCGGGCGTACTGTGGGCGCGTGCACGACCACGACCGGCTCTACATCGGCGGGAAGTGGGAGCACCCGGCCACCTCCGATCTCGTCGAGGTCAGCGAGGCGGCCACGGGGGAGGTCCTGGGCTCGGTGCCCGCGGCCGGGGCGGCCGACGTCGACCGGGCCGTGGCCGCCGCGGCCGCCGCTTTCGAGGGCTGGGCCGCCACCCCGGTAGCCGAGCGGGCCGCCGCCCTGGGCCGCCTCCACGCCGCCATGGCGGACCGGCTGGTCGACTTCGGGGAGCTCATCGCCCGCGAGGTGGGCATGCCCGCGGCCAAGGCCATGGTCGCCCAGGCGGGAGTGGCCCTGGTGGTAGTCGAGAGCTACGTCGACCTGGCGGCCAGGTTCGCCTTCGAGGAGGCCGTGGGCAACGCCAAGGTGGTGTACGAGCCCGTAGGCGTGGTGGCGGCCGTGACGCCGTGGAACTACCCGCTGCTCCAAGCGGTGAGCAAGGTGGCCCCTGCTCTGCTGGCCGGCTGCCCGGTGGTGCTCAAGCCCAGCGAGGTCGCCCCCCTCAGCCTGTTCCTGCTGGCCGCGTTGGTCGACGCCGCCGGGTTCCCGCCCGGGACGTTCAACCTGGTGACCGGCACTGGGGCCGAGGCCGGGGAGGCCCTGGTCGCCCACCCCGGGGTCGACAAGGTGTCGTTCACGGGGTCGACCCCCGTGGGCCGCCGGGTGGCCCAGGTGGCGGGGGCGTCCTTCAAGCGGCTCACCCTCGAGCTGGGAGGCAAGTCGGCCTCGATCGTCCTCGACGACGCCGACCTCGACGAGGCCGTACGGGCCAGCGTCCTCCAGGCCATGCTCAACTCGGGCCAGATGTGCATGGCGTGGTCCCGCCTGGTGGTGCCCCGCGAGCGCCACGACGAGGCCGCCCGGCTGGCGGCCAAGGTGGCCGAGCAACTGGTCGTGGGCGACCCGTTCTCGCCGGCCACCGACGTCGGCCCGCTGGCCAGCGGTCCCCACCGCGACCGGGTGCGGGCCGCCATCGAGGCGGGCGTGGCCGAAGGGGCGACGCTGGTCGCCGGCGGGCCCGAACCGCCCGCGGGGCTGGAGCGGGGCTACTACGTGCGCCCGACGATCTTCGCGGACGTCACCGAGCACATGTCGGTGGCCACCGAGGAGATCTTCGGGCCCGTGGTGGCCGTCATGGCCCACGACGGCGACGGCGACGCCGTGCGCATCGCCAACTCCTCGCCGTTCGGTCTGCACGGCGCCGTGTTCTCGGGTGACCGGGCCCGGGCCGAGGGCTTGGCCCGCCGGCTGCGCACGGGCCAGGTCGACGTGTGCGGCGGCGGCGGGTTCAACCCGTGGGCGCCGTTCGGCGGTTACAAGGAGTCGGGCTGGGGGCGTGAACTGGGCCGGTGGGGTCTCGAGGGTTACCTCGAGACCAAGGCCCTCCAGTTCCCGTGAGTGCCCGACCGGCCGGGCGGCGGAGGCTGCGCCTGGCCGGCCCCGTGGACCTGCGCCTGACCCTGGGAGCCGTCCGGCGGGGCCGGGGCGACCCGACCATGCGAATCGGGCCCGGCGAGGTGTGGCGAGCCACCCGGACAGCGGACGGGCCGGCGACGGCCCGGGTGACGGCATCGGGTGGGGAGCTGGCCATGGAGGCCTGGGGACCGGGGGCGGAGCGGGCGCTGGACGGGTTCGAGGCCCTGGTCGGGGGGTTGGACGACGAACGCGGCTTCGACCCGGGGACCGGTGTCGTGGCCGAACTACGTCGCCGGCTGCCGGGCCTGCGCCTGTGCCGGACGGGGGCCGTGTTCGAGGCGTTGGTGCCCACCGTCATCGAGCAGAAAGTGACGGGCCACGAGGCCCGCCGGTCCTACCACGGCCTGGTCCGGCGCCTGGGAGAGCCCGCTCCCGGGCCGTGCGCCGGCCTGCTCGTCCCGCCCGCGGCCGAGGCGGTCGCCCGTACGCCGTCGTGGGTCTTCCACCGCCTCGGCGTGGAACGCCGGCGGGCCGACACGGTCCGGTTGGCGGCCACCTACGCCCGCCGCCTGGACGAGGCCGCTTCGCTGGGCCGCGACGAGGCCTACCGGCGGTTGCTGGCTCTCCCCGGCGTAGGCCCGTGGACGGCCGCCGAGGTCGCCATGGTCGCCCTGGGCGACGCCGACGCCGTGAGCGTGGGCGACTTCCACCTGCCCGACCACGTGGCCTTCGCCCTGGCCGGCGAGGCCCGGGCCGACGATGCCCGCATGCTCGAACTGCTGGAGCCCTACCAGGGCCACCGGGGCCGGGTCGTACGCCTGATCATGGCCGGCGGACCGGCACCGCCCCGGTTCGGGCCCCGCATGGCCCTCAACCCCATCGCCGCCTTGTAGGAGGGGCTCCATGAACGACGACCGGCAGCCGACCGTCCGCGACGACCACGTGCTCAAGGTGACCAAGGCGGTCTCGGCCGCCATCGTGCCGGTCTTGACGGCCGCCTTCGTGATCCTCTACCTGTTCCCGACCCGCACCCGCCAACTGTGGTCGTGGACCATCACCCCCACGATGTCGGCCATGCTCATGGGGGCCGGCTACCTCTCCGGGGCCTACTTCTTCGTGCGGGCGGCCACGGTCCGCCAGTGGCACCGGGTGGGCGTCGGTTTCCTGGGGGTGACGGTGTTCGCCACCCTGCTGGGGGTGGCCACGGTGATGCACTGGGACCGGTTCAACCACGGCCACGTTTCGTTCTGGGCGTGGGCGCTGCTCTACTTCTCCACCCCGGTGCTGATCCCGTGGCTGTGGGCCCGCAACCGGCGCACCGACCCGGGCCTGCCTGCGCCCGGGGACCGGCTCGTACCCACCTGGGTGCGGGCGACGATGGGGACGGTGGGCGCGCTCCAACTGGTCGTGGCCGCCGTCATGTTCGTGCGGCCCACGGCCGCCATCGGGTGGTCGCCCTGGACGCTCACCCCCCTGACATGCCGGTCGCTCAGCGCCTTCGTCGCCTTCCCGGCCGTCACCTACCTGGCCTTCGCCTTCGAGCGGCGATGGAGCTCGTTCCAGATCGTGGTCGAGACAGCCATGATCGGGATGGTCCTCATCGGCATCGCCGCCGTCCGGGCCTGGGACGAGTTCACCGTGGGCGGCGACGGCCTCATCTGGGGCTGGCGGGTCGGGCTGGTCGTGGCCTTCGCCCTGCTCGCCGCCCTCCGCACGGCCATGTCCCGTCCCGTAGGGCCGCAGGGCCCGGCACCGGCGTAGCCGGCGCGGCGGCGGGGCGCTAGCGGGCGGTCATGACCTGGTGGGCGGCCCGGCGGCCGGAGTTGACGGCGCCTTCCATGTGGCCGCCGCCCTCACCGGCCGTCTCGGTCCCGGCCCACACCAGGCGCCCGTCCCACAGGGGCTGGCCGAAGGCCGGGTGGCCGTAAGGCAGGGGGCCGTCGGGTGCCCAGAACGTCTCGTCGTTGGTGTAGGGGTCGCCCGACCAGTCCCGTTCGTAGTAACGCAGGGGGTCGGCCGCCTGCGGCCCGAACAGGCGGCCGAGGTGGGCGAACACGACCTCGGTGCGGTCGTCGAAGCTCAGGTCCCGGAACTCGTGCAGGGGCGAGACGAACCCCCACAAGGCAGCCGCCGAGCCGTCGTGGGTGCCACCGTCGTGCACCTCGCGCAGCGGGCCGGGTTCGCTCATGGCCGCGCCCGCCAGCCCGGCCTCCCGCCAGAACGCCGACTCGTAGACGGCCACGCACTTGAGGGCGGTGGCCATCCACGTGGGCGTGTGCTGCATGACCCGGTCGAGGTCCTCGGGTAGGTCGGGGGTGAAGGCCAGGTCCTGGCGGGCCAGGCGGGGAGGCAGGGCGACCACCACGGCCGAAGCCGAGAGGTCCGACGCCTGGCCCTCCTCGTCGACCACCGTGACGGTCACCCCGGTGGGGACCTGCTCCAGGGACACGGCGTTGGTCTGGAGCCGGACTGCTCCCCCGGGCAGCCGGGCCGCCAACCGCTCGCACAGGCCCTGGGCCCCACCCACGAAGCGCAGCTCGGCCGGTGACGGGGGCGGGAGCGGTGCTCGCTGCGGCCCGGCCCCCTCGGCCGGTCCGCCGCCGACCTCGTAGACGAGCAGGCCGTCGCGGTACTGGGGGAAGACCTCGAGGCCCAGCTCGGCCGCCAGTTGGCGTACCGATGGCTGGTCGGCCCAGTGCCACGTGGCCCCCACGTCGAACCACGTGCCCGGCCCGAGGTCGTCGGGCCGCATGGTCATCGTCCGCCCCCCCACGAAGGGGCGAGCCTCGATGACCGTGACCGTCCACCCCGCCCCGTGCAACTCGACGGCGGCCGTCAGCCCGGCCAGCCCTCCCCCGATCACGACCACATCCCCCACTGGGCCGAAACCTACCCCCGACCGCTAGAGGCCGAGGGCGTCGGCGAAGGCGGCCGTCCAGTCGGCGTAGCCACGCTCGGCCGGGTGGAAGGCGTCGGGTGCGAACTTGCCCCGCCACGGAGGACCGGTGCGGGCCCAGACGTCGGCCACCACCAGGCCGGCGGCCGGGGCCTCACTGCGGATGACGGCGTTGGCCAGCTGCGCCCGGCGGGGGCGCACGCCCTGGGGGACGGTGGCTATGACCGCCCCCGCGGGTAGTGCGGCGATGACGGCCCGCAGGTTGGAGAGGAACAGGGCGGCCGGCGTCCGGTAGACGTCGTTGGCCCCGATGGCCACCGTGACCAGGTCGGGCGCGGGCAGCTCCGCCAGGCGGGGGAGCTGTACGGCCAGCACGTCGGCCGTCCTGGCGCCCGAGCGCGACAGGTTGACGACCCGCCACCGTCCCCGCTCACCGCGGCGCAGGTCGAGCACGTCCCGAAGCTGGCCGACGTAGCCCCGGTCGAACGACGGTGCGCCGATCCCCTGGGCGGCCGAGTCGCCCAGGACGGCCCACAGCGGGCCCGAGGCCCCGGGCGCCAGGGCGGCCGCGTTGGACTCCTCCCACCGGCGGG
This sequence comes from Actinomycetota bacterium, assembly GCA_040754375.1. Taxonomy (NCBI): domain Bacteria; kingdom Bacillati; phylum Actinomycetota; species Actinomycetota bacterium. The sequence goes on along the minus strand of JBFMCT010000036.1, from coordinate 2,036 downwards.
CGTACGGCGCCACCTGGGCCTCGACCCGGCGGACCCCGGGCAGCGCCCACCGGGCGAGCCGGCCCAGGACCGACGGCCCCGTCCCGGGGACCGGCACCGGACCGTCAGTGGCGTCGCTCACGGAGCGGCACGGTAGCCACCCGGCCCGCCGGGCCCCTGCCGGGCTGCGGAAGTTCGGGGGGCCGAACGGCGTTGTACCCGCCATGGCCGTCCCCTCGATCGACGTGCGCCCGGCCGCCGGGCGGTTCCACACCCGGCTCTCCTGGCTCGACTCGCACCACTCGTTCAGCTTCTCCCGCCACTACGACCCGGCCAACACCCATCACGGCCTGCTGCTGGTCAGCAACGACGACGTGGTTTCGGCCGGTACGGGGTTCACGACCCACCCCCACCAGGACATGGAGATCGTGACCTGGGTGCTCGACGGCGAGCTGGAGCACAAGGACTCCACCGGCCACAAGGGCGTGATCTACCCGGGCCTGGCCCAGCGCATGAGCGCCGGCACGGGGATCTGGCACTCGGAGATGAACCCCCGGGGCGACCGGGACGTGCACTTCGTGCAGATGTGGGTGCTGCCCGATACCGAGCGGGTCGACCCCGGCTACCAGCAACGGGACATAGGGCCCGAGCTCGGACGGGGCGGGCTCGTGCCCGTCGCCTCCGGTCAGGGCCACGACGCGGCCGTGGCCATCCGCCAGCGCGACGCCGTCCTGTGGGCGGGCCGGCTCGGGGCGGGCGAGCGGGTGGCCGTGCCCGACGCTCGCCACGTCCACCTGTTCGTGGCCCTGGGCGGGGCCACCCTGGAGGGTGCGGGCGAGCTGGGGACGGGCGACGCCGTGCGGCTGACGGCCGCCGGGGGCGAGCTGGGGCTGGTCGCCGGGGCCGACGGAGCCGAGGTCCTGATCTGGGAGACTGCGTGAGAGTGCTGGCGGCCACGGCCGACGGCGTCTGGTCGGTGGGCGCGGGTGCCAGTGGGGCCGAGCCAGGGGCGGCGGCCCTGGCGGGCCGGGACGTGGCCGACCTGGTGGCCGTCCCCGGCGGGTGGCGGGCGCTGGCCGGACCGGCGGTGTTCGCCAGCGACGGCCGGGTGGTGGCCGAGCTGACCGGGCCGGCAGCCACCTGCCTGGCCGCGGCCGGCGGGCGCGAGGAGCTGTTGGTGGGCACCGAGGGCGCCCACTTGTTGCGGGTCGCCGGTGGGGAAGCCAGGCCCGAGCCCGGCTTCGACGAGGCCGACGGGCGGGCCCGGTGGTACACCCCGTGGGGCGGTCCGCCCGACACCCGCACCATCGCGGTGGCCGGCGACGGCACGGTGTACGTCAACGTGCACGTGGGCGGGGTGTTGAGGTCGGAGGGCGACGGGCGCTGGGTGCCTACCGTCGACATCGACGCCGATGTCCACCAGGTGCTGGTCGTGCCCGGGGACGACGACCACGTGGTGGCCGCCACCGCCCTGGGCCTGGCCACCAGCCGCGACCGGGGGGCCAACTGGACGTTCACGACCGGAGGCCTGCACGGAACCTATGCCCGGGCCGTGGCCGTGGCCGGCGACTGGCTGCTCATGTCGGCCTCGACCGGCCCCTACACCGACCGGGCGGCCGTCTACCGCCGGCCCCTGGGCGCCGCCGCGGACGAGCCCTTCGAGCCCTGTGCCAGCGGCTTGCCGGCCTTCACCGAGAACATCGACACCGGCTCGCTCGTGGGCTCGCCCTCGGGCCAGGCCGTGGTCGCCGGCCCCGACGGGCGGCTGTGGGCCTCGTCCGACGCGGGGGCCGCGTGGGAAGAGGCCGCTTGCGGCCTCCCCCCCGTCCGCCGCCTGGTACTGCCAACCGGCTGACACGTCGGGGGCGGGGCCCGGGGGCGGGCCCGGAGCGGCCCGCGCACGACGGCAGACGCGAAACCTGCGCGGGAATCCAGGACTCCTGACCTACGCGCCATAGTCCCTGAGGTGCTCAGGGCGCCTTGACGCTGTAGCGGAGGACGAGGTCGGTGCCGGGATAGACGGTGTCGGTGGAGCTCAGTTCGGCGCAGAGGGCGGC
>JBFMCT010000035.1 GCA_040754375.1 Actinomycetota bacterium | reverse complement strand
TGTGAGACGCTGACATGTTGGTGGTCCTCCTTCTCAACTCGGTTGGTTGACACCCCGAGCCTGCCTCACGGCAGGGACGAGGTGGAGGACCGCCACTCAAGTTCTACGACGCTCGGGACAACCTCGCTGCATCGCCTCCCAGCAGTTCGAGTTCCGACCGTCCCGCGAGGCCTACCTGCCGGGGGGCTCGTTCTCGACCGGCGACATGGTCGAGTTCTGGAACGCGACCGTCGGCGCCGCCCTCGGCGAGGGGGGCTACCAGTTCGCCCGGGCGGTCGGCGAGATGACGTGGGCCCTGCGCGACGCGCCAGGTGTCGAGGAGCTGGTCGGCTACGAGTCCGAGCTCAACCGGTACATGCCCAAGTACCCCCAGCTCGTCCTCTGCCTCTATGACCTGAAGCAGTTCGGCGGCGGGATCGTCGTCGACATGCTCAAGACCCATCCCAAGCTCCTGCTCGGGGGCATGCTGCTCGACAACCCGTACTACCTGTCCCCCGACGAGTTCCTCGCCACGAGGTAGGGCGGCCAGGGCTACGCGTTCACGGGAGGCGCGGCGCCCGAAGGCGCCCCATGCTGGCCTGCACGAACAGGCGGTCGGGCTCAGCCCGACCAGGAGGGAGACCAGCATGACCACACGAGGGCTACTTGCTCGCATCGAAGCTGCACCAGGCAGAGAGGACGAGCTGGAAAAGCTCCTCGCGGGAGCACGCTCCATAGTCGATGCTGAACCGGCGACGACGGCCTGGTTCGCCCTGCGGTTCGGGCACGGCGAGTACGGCATCTTCGACGCCTTCCCCGACGAGGCGGGGCGACAGGCCCACCTGGACGGCGGCGTGGTCGCGGCGCTGCAGGAGCATGCCCACCTCCTCGATGGAGAGCCGGTCCTGGAGACGGTCGACGTTCTCGCCGACAAGCTCTCATCGGGCGCAGTAACGAAAGGCCTCCTGTTGCGCCTCCCGATCAAAGCGTCGCACGCGGATGACGCCGAGGCGTTCCTGCTCAGCGGGCAGGCGGTGGTGGCGGGAGAGCCGGCCACGACCGCATGGTTTGCCATCCGGTTCGAGGGCGGTGACTACGGCGTGTTCGACGTGTTCCCGGACAAGCGGGGCCGGCGAGCCCACCTCGCCGGTGACATCCCCAAGCAACTGGCCCTGCACGGCCTGCCGTGGCTACGCGGCCTCCCGAGCATGTCTCTCGCCGACGTCCTCGCGCAGAAGCTCTGACCCTCCCCTCGCGGCGGGCGGCACCGCCGGCTGCCGGGCCCTCAGCCGCTGTCGGCGAGGGTCCCGGCATGTCGTTGCCGCCTCCGGGCCCGACACCACGTGATTACGCGGCCACGTGATGTGTCTCGGTCCCGCGCATGAGTGGATGGGGCGATGACGACATTGCGCAGATGCGAGCACCTCGACCTGGTCCAGCGGGTCGCTCCTTCGTCGTGGGGGTGTACCGACTGCCTGGCCGCGGGACATCGTGGCTGGGTCCACCTGCGGCTGTGTATGACGTGCGGTCATGTCGGCTGCTGTGACAGCTCGCCCCGGCGACATGCCAGGGCCCATTTCCTCTTGGCCGGCCACCCGATTGTCCGCTCCTACGAGCCGGGTGAGCGGTGGTTCTACTGCTATGCCGACGACCTCATGTTCGAGGTCGAAGGCGCGCCGCCCAGTGCCTCTCACCCCTGACCGCTGGACTACGCGGTTGCGCCGGTTGCCTTGGACCCCAGAGGTCTAGAGACACGCGTCGAGCCGGCCTCTGGTGGGCCCGAGGGAGCAGATCGAGGTCGCGGCCCAGGTACGCGAGGTGCTCTCCCCCCACACAACCTCCGGACGCTCCCAGCAGGATGTCGAGAGCCCGAACCTGCGGCTGCACGGCGCTGGCGAGCTCACAGACCGGCTCCGAGCAGGCCGCCAAGCTCGGGAGATCGGGACCAATGGCCCTACGGTGGGGGCCGCGGACTGGCGACAATCGGTAGGTCGACACCGTTCGGCGACGCTCAACTGACAACTTTCGTGAGGTCCGCGACAAGTTCGTGAGTTCCGCACCAGTGCCCTGGCGCGCAGCTCTCGGTCCTCGGCGAGGAGACGATGGCTGCACCAACCCGTCCTGAGATGATCGAGGAAGCCACCTCGCGTGTGCGGTGGCCCGTCCTGCTGGTCGAGCGCCCGGTGGGCGAGCCTACCGACCTCGCCCGGCTTCTCGTCGAGGGCGGGTTGGACGTGACCAGGGTGACCGATCTGGCCGAGGCCCAGGTCGGGCTGGCTTCGGAAGCCTTCGCCGGGGTCGTCGTGGACCTCGACCGTGGGCCTGGCGACGGGCCCGAGGTGGTAGCCGGGGTGCGAGCGACTGCCCCAGGCATCCCCATCGTCGCCTTGACCGCGGGCGACGCAACCGGCCCCGCGGGCCGCGCCGCTATGGCCGAGGGGGCCTACGAGTGCGTGAGCACCAGCGGACCGGCGGCCGCCGGGCTGGCCCGGGGGGTCGCCCACGCCATCGAGCTAAGCCAGGCGCGCGACCGGCTGCAGCGGGCCGAGGCCGAGCACAGGAGCGTGCTGGGGTCGCTGGCCCCGGGCGTGGTCCTTCACGACCCTACGGGAGCCATCACCTACGCCAACCCCTCGGCCCGACGCATGCTCGGCCTGGGCGTGGACCCGTCGACCGGTCTCACCGCGATGCTGCCCGGATGGTCGGTCGTGGCCGAGGACGGGACCGACCTGCCGTGCCTGTGGTTCCCGGTGACGGCTCCGTCGAGGTCGGGGGCCGACGTCTCGGGAACGGTGCTCGGGGTGCGCAGCCCCGAGGGCCACGTGTGCTGGGCGCAGGTGTCCAGCCGGCCCGTGCCGGGCCCTCAGCGCCCGCCGTATTCGGTAGTGGCGTCCTTCTGCGACGTCACGGCCTGGCGGGGCGCGATGGAGTCCTCGACGTTCCGCGCCGCCCTGCTCGACGCCGTGGGCCAGGCCGTGATCGCCACCGACGCCGAGGGCCGGATCACCTACTGGAACCGGGCGGCCGAGTCCCTCTACGGATGGGGAGCGGCCGAGGTCCTGGGGCGGCCGGTGCTCTCGGTGACCCCCCCGGCCGAGACGGCCGGAGCCCTGGCCGAGACCTGGGCCGGTCTGCTCGGGGACGGGAGCGGGACTGCTCTGGTGGAGCAGGTGCGTCGTGACGGCTCGACGTTCCTGGCCGATGTGACGGCATCCTCGGTGCTCGACCAGCACGGACATACCGTGGGCTTCATCGGCACGTCGACCGACGTCACCGAACGGGAGGCCGAGCGCCGCTCGCTGGCCGCGTCCGAACGCAGCCTGGCCGAGGCCCAGACCGTGGCCCACCTCGGGAGCTGGGAGTGGGATAGCACCGCCGACGATGTCCGGTGGTCGGACCAGCTTTACGCCATGTTCGGGCGGGACCGGGCGACGTTCCGGCCCACCTACGAGGAGACGCTGGCCGCCATGGTCGACGAGGACCGCTCGGCGATCGATGCCACCCTCAGGCAAGCGCTGGGCCAGCACCAGCCTTTCCACATCCTCTTCAGGATCAGGCGGCCCGATGGTGAGGTGCGATGGCTCGAAGGGCGGGGGGCCCCGGCGGCCAGCCCCACCCCCGGCGCAAACCGCTATGTGGGCACATCCCTCGACGTGACTGATCTCCAGCGGGCGGCCCAGGCCCTGCGCCAGAGCGAGGAACGCCTGGCCGAGGCCCAGCGGGTCGCCCACCTCGGCAGCTGGTCGCTCTCGCTCGAGCAGGACGTGCTCGAGTGGTCGGACGAGACCTACCGCCTTCTCGGTTACGAACCGGGCGAGGTGGAAGCCAGCATCGAGACCTTCCTGGCTCGCCTCCATCCCGAGGACGCATCTCGCCTCCGGGCGGTGATCATGTCCACCGCACCGGCCAGCACCCCGACCACCTGGGAGGACGAGTCGCGTGTCCTGCTCCCTGACGGACACGTGCGATGGCTGGGTTCCCGGGTCGAAACCGTGATGGCGCCCGACGGGGGCTTGGCCGGCTACCAGGGGACCTGCCTCGACATCACCGAGCGCAAGCGGGTGGAGGACGAGCTCGCCCACCTCGCCCTCCACGATGCCCTGACCGGGCTGCCCAACCGGGCGCTGCTGGGGGACCGCCTGGAGCAGGCCCTGCGCCAGAGCGTCCCACCGGCGCCGGCGGTAGCTGTGCTCTTCTGCGACGTGGACCGGTTCAAGTTCGTGAACGACAGCCGGGGCCATCCCGTGGGCGATGCTCTACTCCAAGCGGTGGCCCGCCGCCTGGTCGAGACCACCCACCCCGACGACACGGTCGCCCGCTTCGGCGGCGACGAGTTCGTGGTCGTGCGGACCGGTGTCGGCTCGGCCGACGAAGCCGAGGCGATCGGCACCGGGATCGCCCGCTCGTTCGACGCTCCCTTCCGCGTCGGGGGCTCGGAGATCCATGCCAGCGCCAGCGTGGGTGTGGCCGTCGGGCGCGCCGGTGACAGCCCCGACGCCCTTCTCAGCGCGGCCGACGCCGCCGTCTTCCGGGCCAAGTCCCGGGGCGGGGCCCAGGCCGCGACGTTCGACACTTCTCTGCGGGACCAGGCTGAGGCCCGGGTCGTGAGCGACACCGCCCTGCGCCGGGCGCTGCGCCAGAGCGAGCTCTATGTCCTGTACCAGCCCATCGTGTCGCTCGGGTCGGGGCGGATCGCGGGGGCTGAGGCGCTCGTCCGCTGGGACCATCCCGAGCGGGGTGCATTGGCCCCGGCCGAGTTCATCCCTCTGGCCGAGGAGACGGGCCTGGTCGTCCCCCTGGGCATGTTCGTGCTCGACGAGGCGTGTGCCGCCGTGTCGCGATGGGGTGGTCCTGACCGCTCGGTGTACGTGTCGGTGAACGTCTCGGCCCGCCAGCTCTCGGTACCGGGCTTCGCGGCCATGGTGGCTGAGACCGTTGCTCGCCATCGTGTCGACCCGGCCCAGCTCGTCCTGGAAGTGACCGAGGGGGTCTTCATGGACGACACCGACTTCTTCGTGGGCGTGCTCGGAGACGTGAAGGCAGGGGGCGTGCGGGTGGCCCTCGACGACTTCGGCACGGGCTACTCGTCGCTGTCCTACCTGCGCCGCTTCCCGCTCGACGTCCTCAAGGTGGATGGTTCGTTCATCCAGGAGGTCGTCGAGTCGCCCAAGGACTCGGCCATCATCTCCGCCGTGGTGGGCATGGCCCGCGCCCTGGGGGTCCCCACGGTCGTCGAGGGCGTGGAGACGGATGCCCAACTGGCACACCTGCGGGCCATCGGGTGCGAGTACATACAGGGCTTCCACGTGTCCCATCCCATACCAGCCGACCAACTCGCCGAGCTCATCGAGGCGGTCCCGTCGTGGTAGCGGCCGCCGGGGGCGCCGTTGCCGAACTCGCCACCCCCCTCGTCCTCGGGACCGTGCGCCGGCTGCTGCGCGCTCGGACCGAGGAGGAAGTGGTCGGCGCCCTGATCGACGTCGTTCGCGACCTCGGGGGGGTGATAGTCCCCCCGAGCGAGAGCGGAGCGGACCAGCTCCCCGTGGACGTGACCTTCGGCCTGGGTGGTCCCCTCGTGCCCAGCGGGAGGCCCGAGGTACTGGCCACCCTTTCGGAGGTGCTGCCCCCGCTCGTGGACGACGCCCATGTGGCGCTGGAGCGGGCCCGGGTCCAGGTCCACCTGGCCGAGTCGGCGGCCACCGACGTCCTCACCGGGTTGGCCAACCGCCGGTCGACCATGCGGGTCCTGGCGAGGCTGGGTCGCGGGGACACGGTCGCCATGGTCGACCTCGACCACTTCAAGAGGGTCAATGACACCTATGGCCACGACGCGGGCGACGCCGTGCTCCGTTCGTTCGCCCGGGCGGTTCGGGGCGTCGTCCGGACCGCGGACACCGCGGGGCGCATCGGCGGGGAGGAGTTCGTGCTACTGCTCCCCCACACGTCACCGGCGGGGGCCGTCGAACTGCTGGCTCGCCTGCGGGTGGCATGGGCCGCGGTCCGGCCCTACGAGGTGACCTTCTCGGGCGGCGTGGCCGCCGTGGGGCCGTCGGGGCCTCGCGCCGCGCTGGCCCGGGCCGACTCCGCCCTGTACGCGGCCAAGGGCAATGGCCGGGACCGCGTGGAGGTCGCAGATGGCTGAGCAGCCGTGGGCCATGGTCAGCGAGCTGGCTGTCGAACCGCAGGGAGCCGAGGCCCTCGAGGAGGCGTTCCGGCACCGGCTCGGAGAGGTGGACGGCCATCCCGGGTTCGTCCGCCTGGAGGTCTGGCGCGACCCGCGCCGGCCCGGGCGCTACCTCATGGTCTCGTGGTGGGACAGCCGCGACGCCTTCACGGCGTGGATGCGCTCGGAGGCGCACCGCCGCTCCCACGCCCGGGTGCCAACGTCGCCATCGCCCAGGCCCGTGCGGTTCGATCGGTACGTACGCAGTCGGCCCACGAAGCCGGCGTCCCCGTGATCGCCGGTGGGCGGGGGCTTGGGCCGGACGGCCACCGGGCTCGCACGCTCGGCTGTGACCTGTGGGCGCCCTCGGCGCGGGCCGGTGCCGAACTGTTGAAGGGCCCCGCCCCCGACCGCTTCCGGGAGCCGTCGGCCGACCTCGGCTCGGCTCTCGCCCTCTCGCTGAGCCGTGACGAGCTCGTGGCCGCGGCCATGGAGGCCTTGGTCCACCGCCTCCCCCTGCTCGCCCAGTTCGACGAGGAGAAGCTGGCTCGCACCCGCGAGGACTACGGGTTCATCGTCAGCTTCGCGGCAGCCGCCATCCTTACTGGTGACGAGCGGTTGTTCGTCGAGTTCCTGGGCTGGCTCGACGGGCTCCTCTGTGCCCGCGGGCTCCCGCCCGGCACCCTGGCCGTTTCCCTCGACGCCTTGGCGGATGCCCCGTGCCCTCCCTCGCTACTCGGTCTGCTCGAAGAGAGCCGGGCGGGGTCGGCTCTGAGCGCGGCCCGAGAGAACACCTGAGCCGGGAGGCCGACTTGTCCAGCCGGGGAGCCCGGCAATCGCTAAACCCGGAGCCCCGGGGCGCCGATCATCAGATCGCCTGTACGGACGTGGGGGATGCGGTCATGGTGGAACAGGGAGCCAGAGCGGAGGACCGGGAGGGACCGGCGCGGCCGGCGGGTGGGCCGTTCGGGGCACGAGCTCGGGCGCTGGTCTCCTTCATCCGGTCGTCCCTGCCCCGAGGAGACCGCCTCGACGAGATCGTCTGGCGTCGCCGTCACCGCGCCATCACGCTCCTGCTCTGGGCCTTGGTGGCCTTTGGCCCGCTCTACGGGGGGTTGCGTGGACTGCCCTGGTTGCACAGCGTCGGCGATTCGGCGGCCGCCGCCGCCCTAGCCGTGGCCGCCCGTCTCGGGACGAGCCGGCGGTGGCGCAGTAGTTGCACCACCGTCGGGCTGTTCGTGGCGGCTGCCTCCTACGTCCACATGTCGAGCGGGCTGATCGAGGCCCACTTCCTGTTCTTCGTCGCCCTCGGGGTCATCACCCTCTACCAGGACTGGCGGCAGTTCTTCTTGGCCGTGGGCTTCACCCTGGCCCACCACGCGGTCGTAGGGGTGCTGGACCCGGCCGGCGTCTACAACCACCAAGAGGCCCTGGACCACCCGCTCCGCTGGGCGGTGGTCCACGCCTCCTTCGTGGTGGCCGCCAGCGTGGCCAACATCGTGGCCTGGAAGGCCAACGAGGACCATGCCGTGCGTGACGCCCTCACCCGCCTGCCCAACCGGGTGGCGTTCACGGAGCGGCTGGAACGGGCCCTGGCCGCCGGGCCCAGGTCCGGGCTGGCCGTGCTCTTCATCGACTTGTGCGGGTTCAAGAAGATCAACGACAGCTGGGGCCACGAGGCCGGGGACGAGGTGCTCGTGGAGGTGGCCCGTCGCCTGCGCCACGTGGCCCGGCGGGGAGACTCGGCCGCCCGCTTTGGAGGCGACGAGTTCGCCCTCCTGCTCCTCGGTGTCTCCCAGAGCGAGGCCGAGGCGGTGGCCCGGCGGGTGAACTCCCTGCTTCGCGAGCCGCTCGCCCTCCGCGACCGCGAAGTGTCGGTGGCGGCCAGCGTGGGGGTTGCCTTGGCCGAGCCGGGTTCGAGCGCTCCCAACCTGATGCGCAACGCCGACGTCGCCATGTACGTGGCCAAGAAGTCCTTCGGTCCGCTGGGCGGTTACTCGGTGTTCGACGCGGCTATGCACGAGGCGGCCGTCGCCCGCTTCGACCTCGAGATCGAGCTCCAGGCGGCCATCGACCAGGGCCGGCTGCGGGTCGAGTACCAGCCCGTGATGGAACTGGCCTCCAGGCGTCTCGTCGGGCTGGAGGCCCACGTCCGCTGGCCCCATCCCGAGCGTGGTCTGCTGGGGCAGGACGACGTGTTCCCGTTGGCCGAGGAGACCGGCCAGGCCGTAACCATCGGCCGGTGGTTGCTCCTGACCGCTTTGGGCGATCTGGCCGAGTGGACGCGCACCACCGGAGGCGGGCGGCCCCTTTACGTCAGCGTGAATGTAACCAGGTCCCAGCTGCGCTCCGCGTCGATGGTGGCTGAGGTAGAGGCGGCGCTAGCCACCACCGGGGTGGGCGCCGCCAACCTGATGCTGGAGGTCACCGAGACATCCGTCGCCGGCGAGCCCACGGAGATGGCGACCCTGCAGCAACTGCACTCGCTGGGTGTGCGCTTGGCCCTTGACAACTTCGGCACCGGCTACTCGTCGCTCTCCTACCTAGCCCAGTTGCCGGTCGACCACCTGAAGATCGACAAGTCGTTCACCGACGACCTTCCCAGCGGGCCCAATGCACGCGTGGCGGCGGCCGTGTTCGCCCTGGCGGACTACATCGGGCTGACCACCATCGTCGACGGCGTCGACCGTGACGACCAGGTGACGGCCCTGATCGGATTGGGGGCCCGCGTGGGGGAGGGGGCCTTGCTCCACTCGCCGGTAAGCGCCGACGAGGTGGCAACCCTGCTGGCCCGACCTGAGGTGCAGGCCCTTGCCCCTGGCGCAGCCTCCGGCCCAGGGCCGGTGCTTGTGGTCGAGGACGACCCGGTCATGGCCGCCATCCTTCAGAGGTACCTCTCGGGAATGGGCCACGAGGTGGCCTTCGCGACCAGCGTCGAGCAGGCCTGGGAGATGGCCCGGGCGGTACCGCCTGCCCTCGTGCTGCTCGACCTAGGGTTGCCGGGCCGCGACGGCTGGTCACTCGTGTCCCGCCTCCGGAGCGACTCCGAGCTGGGCGGAACGCCGGTGGTCGTCGTATCCGGGCGGGCAGACAAGGCGACCGAGGAACGGGCCGGCGCCGAGGGGTGCGGCTTCGTCCCCAAGCAGGAGAGCCACACCCGCCTGGTCCCTCTCGTGCGCAGCATCCTCGTCGCCGCATAGTGCTTCAGGAAAGGTTTACCGAGTCGAACCTTGAGCGTGGAGGCACCAGGAGGCGCTAGGCGGCGGGCCCGTCCATCAGCAGCTCTCGGACGGCTCCCAGCAGTTCGGCTTCCGAGAACGGCTTCTCGATCAAGCGGACCCCCTCATCGAGAGTGCCCTGAGAGGCAAGGACCGGCTGGGCGTAGCCCGACATGAAGAGCACCTTCGCGGTCGGCCGCAAGGCCGTCACTCTCTGGGCAACCTCCTTGCCCAACATGTTCGGCATGATCACGTCGGTCAGCAGCAGGTCGATGTCCTCGCCGTGCTCGAGAGCGATGGCGAGGGCCTCGGCCCCGCCCGCGGCTTCCAGGACCCGGTAGCCGTTGCGGGCCAGCACCCGGCGCGTCACCTCACGGATGGCGTCCTCGTCCTCGACGACCAGGACCGTCTGGCCGGTCCCGCCGGCATACGCGGCCGGGCCGGCGGCGCCGGACGCGGGTGCGGCCGCGACGGCGGGCAGAAGGGCGGACACCGTCGTCCCCCGGCCCGGCTCGGAGGCGATGTGGGCGTGGCCCCCGGCCTGGGCGATGATCCCGTAGACGGTGGCCAGGCCGAGCCCGGTGCCCTGGCCCTTCGGTTTGGTGGTGAAGAAGGGCTCGAAGACCCGGTCGAGGTGCTCGCGCGGGATACCCGTACCCGTGTCCTCTACCCGCAGGCACGCGTAGCGCCCCGGGGGCATACCGGGGGCCCCGGCCGGGCTGACGTCGTGCCCTTCGGGGCCATCGGTGACCTCGACATTGGCGGTCCCGATGGTGAGCTCACCGCCCGCGGTCATTGCGTCACGGGCGTTGACTGCCAGGTTCACCAGCACCTGGTCGATCTGTCCGGGGTCAGCGAGCACGCTCCACAGGTCAGGAGCCAGCGCGGTACGAAGCTTGATGTGCTCCCCGATGGTGCGCCGCAGCATCTGCTCGGTCTCGGCTACCCGGTCGTTGAGGCTGAGGACCTCCGGCCGCACCACCTCTCGTCGCCCGAAGGCCAGGAGCTGATGGGTGAGGCGGGTGGCGCGCTCGGCGGCCCGCTGGATCTGGGCCACGTCGTTGCGTACCGCCGCCCACCGGCTCTCGGGCCGCTCGGCTACCTCGGCCTCGAGCTCCTCGGCCACGAACCCGGAATAGCTGAGGATCACCGCCAGGAGGTTGTTGAAGTCGTGGGCCACCCCTCCCGCCAACTGCCCGAGGCTCTCGAGCCTCTGTGACTGCCGCAACTGGCTCTCGAGCCGGGCACGTTCGGCTTCCGCCTTGAGCCGCTCGCGAGCCGCTTGGGCCTCGATCCGTTCGGAGACGTCGCGCACGGCCGCGGAGACGAGTACGCCCTGCTCGGTGACGAGAGCCGAGAGGCTGATCTCAGCTGGGAACTCACTGCCGTCGCGGCGCCGGGCGGACAGCTGCATCCCGGCCCCCATGGGCCGCGCCCGCGGTTCGAGGAAGTACCCGGCCCGGTGCCCGGGGTGTACTCCCCGGGCCGCTTCCGGTACCAGGATCTCGACGTCCTGGCCCATGAGCTCCTCTCGGGAGTACCCGAACAGGTGCTCGGCCTGGGCGTTGACCAGAGCTATCCGCCCCTCGCCGTCGACGCCCAAGATGGCGTCGGGGGCGGCTTCGAGCAGGCCCCGGAACTTGGCGTCGGCCGCCGCCGCCCTGGTCATGTCCACGCTTACTTCGAGGACAGCGTCGGGCTGGCCCTGGTCGTCACGGCGCAGTGACCACTGGCTGGCGGCCACCACCAAGCGGCCGTCCCGGCTCCGGTGCCTGAGCTCACCCTCCCACTGGCCCGCCTCGACGAGCATCTCGTGGATCTCCCCCAGGGGCGCCGGTAGCTCGGTCCGCAGGAGGGCATGCACCGGTTGCCCGACGGCCTCGGCCCGCGTCCAGCCGAAGAGGCGTTCGGCCCCTACGTTCCAGAACGAGGCTCTGCCCTCGATGTCGCGTACGACGATGCTCACCGGGGTGAGGTCGAGCAAGGCCGCCTGGGCGGCGGTCCTGGCCAGCTGCGCCTGCATCGAGAGCAGGTAGAGGCGCTGGTCGGTCGTGTCCCGGAACATGACCACTGCGCCCGCGACCCGGCCGTCCCGCCAGATGGGGCCGGTGGTGTATTCGACGGGGAAGCACGTGCCGTCCGACCGCCAGAGGACCTCGTGGGGCGTGCGGCTCGAAGTCCGGTCGCGCATGGCCCGGTTCATGGGGCAGAACTCGGCGGGGTAAGGCGAGCCGTCGGCCCGTCGGCTATGGATGACCTCGTGTATGTCCCTGCCCTCCAGCTCACCCGGCTGGTACCCGAGGGCCTCGGCGGCCGCCTCGTTCATGAAGAGGCAGCGGCCCTGGAGGTCCACGGCGAAGATGCCGTCCGGGGCCGCGTGGAGCACCTCGGTCCCCAGGCCGCGCTGGCTACCCTCGCTCATTGGGCGCGGGGCCACTCAGGGAAGGCCACCCGATGGGCCTGACGAGGCGTGCACATGGGCTCGTGGGGTCAGCCCGCCCAGCCGCGACAGTCCTTCGTCACAACCCGCAATGGTACCCAGGGACCGGTGGCGGGGCGGTGGCCGGGTGACGTCAACCGAGACCACGGGTGATGCGCAGCAGCGCAGGGCCCAGGACGACCACGAAGAGTGACGGCAGGATGCAGAAGACGAGCGGGAACACCAGCTTCACGGGCATCTTCTGGGCACGCTCCTCGGCCCGCGACGACCGCTTGTCCCGTTGCTCGACGGACTGCGCCCGGAGAACGGCGGCAATGGGCACCCCGTAGCTCTCGGCCTGAGAGACGGCATGGGCGAACTGGCGGAGCTCGGCCACGTCGGTGTCCTCGGTCAGCCGCCGTAGCGCCTCCTTGCGCGACGCTCCGAGCTGCACGTCCTGAAGGGCTCGGCGCAACTCTTCGCTGAGCGGCCCGTGACCGGTGGATGCGACCTTGGCCAGGGCGGCGTCGAACCCCAGACCTGCTTCGACGCATATCGTCAGTTGGTCGAGCGTGTCGGGTAGGGCGTTGCGGATGCGGCCCTGGCGCTGCCTGGCGCGGCGGGCCAGGGCGTAGTCAGGCAGGAGGGCACCGGCCACCAGGGCGGCCGGGACGACCACGAACGCCTGGGCCGTGCCTTGGGCGGCGGCCCACGCCACTCCCCCGGCGACGGCCACCACGCTCACCGCCAGCTTCACCACCAGGAACTGCTCGGGGGTGACCGGGCGCCCGGCCAGGCGGAGGCGGTGTTCCATGGCGGCCAGGACCCCCGCGGGCGTGAGCCGTCGGCTGCGGTTGGCGAGCGCCTTCAAGACGGGTACGACGGCGCGGTCGCGCACCGGCCGGGCCAGCACCATGGCCCTCATGTCCCGGCGCACGGCCAGGCCCGATGCCAAGTTGGTGCTGGCCCGGCGTTCCCGGGCCCGTCCCGACGAAAGAGCCAGGAGGGCCAGGGGCACCGACGAGACGATGGCCAGCGACCCGAGTACGACTACGAGCGACACAGCCATCCTCCTAGAAGTCCGGTTTCACGATCCGGTGGAGCCAAACGCCGCCGACGAGAAGCAGCCCGCCGGCGACGCCCAGCATGGCCAGGCCCTGACCGCTACCGGTGAGCTCGCCCAGGTAGGTCGGCTCCAGTGCGCGCATGGCCAGGGCCAGCCCGACGGGCAGGAGGAACAAGACGATGGCCGAGAGGCGACCCTCGGCGGAGAGGGTACGAACCTGGCGCCGGACCCGGTTGCGCTCCCGGATCGTCCCGGCCACGTTGTCGAGCACCTCGGCCAGGTCCCCGCCCACTCCACGATGGATCTCGAAGGCCTGCACGACCCAGCGGAGGTCCTCTGAACCTGTCCTCGCGGCCATCGCCTCCATGGCCTCCCCTTGTTCCCGCCCGAGGCGGGTTTCGATGACCACCCGGCGGAACTCAGAAGCAGTGGGCGCTTCGGCCTCGCGAGCGACGACGTCGAGGGCCTGGTTGAGCCCGTAGCCCGCCCTGAGAGCCCCCGACAGGGTCTGCAACGTGTCCCCCAGCTGGGCTACGAACTGCTCCCTTCGCCGGTAGGCCAGCACCCTTAGGGCCCCCCAGGCGGCCACGGGGGCGGCGACCGCACCGGCCAGGCCGGCGGCGGGCGAGGAGAACAACGCGCCTCCCAAGCCCAGCACTGTGCCCGCCGCTCCTGTCATCAGGACCAGTTCCGAGGGGCGCAGGTCGAGCCCGGCCCGCTCGAGGGCAGCGTGCAGGGCCGGCCCCCGGCTGGCGCCCGAGAGGGCTCTGTCGGCCACCGAGCGGCCCCAGTCAGCGAACCCGCTGACAGCGCGACCAGCCGATGCCCTCCGGCCCCCGCCCAGAGCCCTCGACCTTGGAGTGTGGAGGGCGAGCATGGGGACCGAGGCTGCCAGCAAGGCGGCGGCCACGAGCCCCAGGCCGGCGGTCAACGCCCACGACCGGCTGCTCCCGGGTACGGCAACGGTGGGCTGGGGCCGATCAGCCGGCCCGGCCACTGTAGCCGGAGCGGCGCCCTCCAACGCCAGCCGGGCACGGCCGTCGGCTCGGCCACCGGGCGTCTGCAGTGTGACGGCCACCTCGACACTGCCGCGGGCGGTCGTGGTCCACGTGATCTCGAACTGGCGGACGAGCTGGCGGACGATCCCGTCGAAGACGCCTTGCAGCGAGGCCGGGTCGCTGGCGGGCGCCACCCGGCCACCGGTGGCGGACGCCAGATCGGCCAGCGGCTGGCTGCGGCCCTCGGCCGTGGCCAGCTCGACGGCGAAGACGGGAACCGCGGCGGCCGCCAGGGCCCGGGCGACGTCGTCGAGCAGGGCCGCGCTGCCGGTGTCCCCGCCGTCCGAGAGCAGGACCACCGATCGACGCGCCTGCGGCCCGGCACCGGTCTGCGGTACACCTGGTGGCGGACCGGTTAGGACCGTGAGCGCGAGCGCCACGGCGTCGTACAAGGCCGTCTGGCCTCCCGCCTCGAGGGCTTCGATGGCCGCGGCGGTGGCGCCCCGGTCGGTGGTCCGGGCACTCAGCAACTTCGGAGCGGCCCCGAAGCCGATGACGGTCACAGGGGCCGTCGGCGGCAACTGGCCGACGAGCGAGCGGGCTGCGGCCTTGGCGGCCGTCAGCGCCGCCCCGGTCATGCTGCCCGAGGTGTCGATGACAAGGGCGATCTCGAGGTCGTCGGCCGGGAGCTCGCGAACCGTGAGGACCGGGCTGTGCCCTTGCTCGTCGACCCGGAAGGAGGAGCCGTCGATGGGTTGGCCACCCAGTGACGAGGGCGGCGCGGCCACTATCCGCACCAAGGGTTGGTCGGACACATCCACCGACACGACCGTGAGCTCGCCTGCCGGAGCACCCGTGGCACCGGTGGCCCCGCCCGTGACCTGGGCACCCAGGGGCGCGACGGCGGCCAGCGCCACGGCCAGAGCACCAAGGGCGGCTACCGCGGTCGCCATGGGCCGGGAGTACCGGGCGGCGGGGGACGGGCCGGTCACCGCCGGCGCCCGTTGGGCCCGGGGACGGGCACGAGGTGGTCGGGCGGGCCGCCGAGCAGGCGGGCGGGGACGGCCAAGCCGATGTCGGCCAGCCGGTCGGCGAAGGCGGGGCGGATGCCGGTCGGCTCCAGCCTCCCTCTCAACCGGCCCTCGTCGTCTACGCCCGCTCCGTAGTCGAACAGGTAGATGTCCTGCAGGCTGATCACCTGGCCCTCCATGCCGTTGACCTCGGTGATGTGGGTGACCCGCCGGCTGCCGTCGCGGAACCGGGCGACCTGGACGATGAGGTCGATGGCGGCCACCGCCTGCTCCCGGATGGCCCTCGACGGCAGTTCGATGCCGGCCATGAGGACCATGGTCTCCAGCCGGGACAGGGCATCGCGTGGGGAGTTGGCGTGCAGGGTGGACAGGGAACCCTCGTGGCCGGTGTTCATGGCCTGGAGCATGTCGAGGGCCTCGCCCCCTCTGACCTCCCCGACCACTATGCGGTCCGGGCGCATACGCAAGGCGTTGCGGACCAGGTCGCGGACCGACACCTCGCCCCTCTGCTCGATGTTGGCCGGCCGGCTCTCCAGGCGCACGACGTGGTCCTGGTGGAGCTGGAGCTCGACGGCGTCCTCGATGGTGATGATGCGCTCCTCCTCGGGGATGAACGACGACAAGACGTTGAGCAGGGTCGTCTTGCCGGTGCCGGTCCCCCCCGACACGAGGATGTTCAGCTTGCCCACTACGCACAGGGCGAGCAGTTCGGCCGTCTCGCGGGTCCACGACCTCAACCGGATGAGGTCGGCCACCTCGAGGGCCTGGGTGGAGAACTTGCGGATGGTGAGCGAGGGCCCGTCGACGGCCAGGGGCGGGATCACCGCATTGACGCGGGAGCCGTCGGGGAGCCGGGCGTCGACCATGGGCGACGACTCGTCGACCCGCCGACCGACGGCGCCCACGATGCGCTCGATGACCTGGCGGAGGTGGTCCTCGTTGGTGAACCGTGAGCCCGTGGCGTACAACCGTCCTGCCCTCTCCACGTAGATGGGCCGGGTCCCGTTGACCATGATCTCGGTCACCTCGGTGTCGTCGAGGAACCGCTGCACCGGCCCGTAGCCGAGGATGTCCTCGCTGATCTCGTCGACCAGCCGCTGGCGCTCGGCCGTCGTCAGGGGCGCAGGCCCGGACTCGAGGGTGGACTGCAGTTGGGTGGCCACCAGCTCCCGGAGCTGCTCCGTCGTGGTCCCTGGCTGGTAGAGCCGCGCCCCCAGCCGCGTGTAGAGCTCCTCTTGGGCACGCTGCTTGAGGTCGGCGAGGGGGTCCTTCGACCTGTCTGCCTTCCGGGCTCTCATTGGCCGCGTCCGGGGCGGCTCACCGCCCGGGACCGGCACCCCCGCGGCGGTGCTGCGTACTCGCTGGCCGAGGTTCACGGCTCCCTCCTCTGGCTCTGGCCGTTGCGGCGTGCCGGGCTCACGACCAGGAACCGGTAGACGAGCTGGCTCAGGGCACGCGCCGCCGGGGACCGGGGGTCGGAGGTGATCACCGGGGAACCCTGGTTGATCGAGATGGGGACGGTGCGAGACGACGGGACCGAGATGTCGACGGGCATTCCCAGGGTCTGTTCGATGTCGCGCTTGGCCAGGCCCACCCGGGCGTCGGACCGGTTCAGGACGATGTGGCGGGTGGCCTGGGTCATGCCCAGCAGGTCGAGGGCGTCGAGCGACTTGCGCATGCTGCGCACGCTCGGGACGTCGGTCGCGCATACCAGCACGATGTCCGACGAGTGCTCGACGGCGGTGAGGGCGTGCTCGTCGAGGCCGGCCGCGGTGTCGACCACCACGTAGGCGAACTCCCCGGCCAGCAGGTCGATGACGTGACCGACCGTCGAGGGCTTGACGTCGTCCGCCTCGGGCGGGAAGGCCGGGGCACAGAGGGCGTAGAGGCCGTCCGGATGGGCCTCGAGGAACACCTTGAGGGCGGTCGGGCTGAGCCGGCCGTTGGCCCGGGCCACGTCGGCCATGGTCGAACGGCCGGGCAGGGACAGGGCGCTGGCGACGTCACCGAACTGCAGGTCGAGATCGACGATCACCACCCGGCCGGGGGCGCTCTTGCCCAGCCCGGTGGCCAGGTTGGTGGCGAGGGTGGTCTTGCCCGAGCCGCCCTTGGAACCGAGCACGGTGATGACGCGGCCCTTCCCCACCTCGGGGGCCACTCTGGCGGCCGACAGGCGACGGCGGGCAGCCGCCTCGGCCACCCGGGTCAGGACCTCGCGTAGTTCGGGCCCGGACGAACCGGGGGCGACGAGGTCGCGGGCCCCGGCCCGCAGGGCCAGTTCGTAGGTCCGGGGGGAGGGTTTGGCCACGACCACCGTGCAGACGTCGGGCCTGGCCCGGTCGAAGGCGGCGGCCAGGTCGATGGCCTCGTCGGTGGCCAGTCCCGGACCGAGGACGACGACCGCCGAGTCCGGCGCTCCGACGGCCTCGACCGCCTGCTGGGGGTGCATGCGGGCCAGTTGCTGGTCCCATACGCGCTCGCCCTCGTACTCGCCGTCGAAGGCTTGCTTGACCGACGCCTCGAACTCGGCGTCGGGGGTGACCAGGATCACGGGGTTCATCCGTTCACAGCTCCTCGGGTCTGAACTTTCGTACCGGACTCGCTGGCGGCCAGGGGCTGGCGGGAGAGCCACAGCCTCCCGTGCTCGGCCGCGAAGACCACTCGCTCGGCTGAGGGGGCGTCGACGGCCAATGTCACGAGCACCGTTCCCGTCAGGGCGGGCTCCGAGCTGGTAGCCGCAGCCTTGGGGGCGTTGCCGTCCGAGGACCTCACGTCGGTGACCAGCACCTTGTGGAGGATGAGGTGGGTCGTCTCGGCCGTGCCGTCGAACGAGGCGATGACACCGACCGTGTCGCCCGCCCTCAGCGTCCCCCCGAGGGCTCGCACCGCCTCCAGGGCCACCGTCACCTCCTGCAGGCCTGGGGGGACGGCCGACGCGGCCACCTGGGCGGGGTCGGCGAAGCGGGCCGCGACCACCTGCTCGCCGGGCACGAGGTCGACGGCCGCCACCTTGCCGGCGAGGGAGCCGAGGTCGGCTACCGCGCCGGTGGCTCGGACCTTGACCGGTACCGACTCGGCCCTCACCAAGGGGAGGAGTTCCTCCGACCTGGTCCCCTTGGGGGCGGGGGCCGTGAGAACGAGCACGTCGGCCACCTCCGTGCCCTGGAGCGCACGCTTCTCGGCGTCGTTCACGTACGTGGCCAGCAGGACTGTGCCGGCGGCGGCCAGCACCACCGCTGCGGCGACCCCTGCTGCTCTGGTCCTGGCGATGTTCATATGGGCTCTCCTATGACACGAGTCGGACAACCGACACGCCGAAGTCACCGCCGCCTATGGGGCCGGCGGCACTGACGTCGACGAAGTGGGTGAAGGTGCCCGACACGCACGTGTCGGGGGAACTGCAAGGCACGGGGCTGCCTCCGGCCCGCCCTGGGAAGCGGTACCCGTCCAGTACGAAGGCGCCGAACCCGACGATCCGGTAGAGGGCGTTGGTGCCCGAAGGGACGATCCGGTCGAAGACCGGGATCAGCACGGTCTTGCCCAGCAGGGCCGCCAGGTCGCACGCCGCCGGGACCGAGGCGCCCGTCCGGGCCGAGGCCTCGTTGCCGGCGCTGAGGGCCACCGAGCACCCTCTGCCAGGGTCGCCGTCCAGCCACCCGAACCCGCCCGCGACGTCGGACCCGTTGGGCCCGAGGGGGCATGTCTGCGCCTTGGAGTTGGTGTTGTGGAACAGCACCCGGCGGGCCGTCCCGAAGCCGGCGGCGGCCAGCTCGCATGGGGAGATGGCCAACGGGATGACGGTGGCCGAAGCCGGAGGCCCCCACCGGGCGGTAGCTTTCGCCCTCACCGTCTCGCCCGTGAGGCCGATGACCCGGGCGAAGCTGAACGGTACGAGCGGGCTGCCGCCCGGCTCACGGGTGCTCGTCCGGACGGTGACCGTCCCGTTGGCCCGGTCGACCATGGCGAAGTCGACGGTGGCGGCCCCGTCCAGGGCGTTGCCGTCGGCGTAGGGCGCGGCCGCCAGGGCGGCGCTGGCGTCAGTCGCGCACTCGCCCGTCGTCGTGCTGGCGGCGCAGCTCTGGGCCACCGCCAACGCGGCCGCGTCCGCGCCGTTCTGGAGCTCGCGCCGCTCCTGGAGCAGGGCGCCGACGTCGATGACGAAGGCGGCCATGATCATGACCGTCACGGCCAGCACGGCGACGAGCACCAGGGTGGCGCCGTCCTCGGAGCGTCGGGGGACCGGGTGGAGTGCCATCAGCCACCACAGCGGACGACGCCGCGGGCGGTGATCGTCCACGTGCCGTCCCGGAAGAAGGGGACGTCGTAGGTGAACGGGTAGGTGGCCACCACGGTCACGTTCTGGGGCCCCGAGGGCGTGGCCGGGCAGGGGGTCAGGACGCTCACGGCGATGGCTTCGGTGTCCAAGCCGGGGGCGGCCTGGCGGACGGCCTCGGTGACTGCGGCTGTCACCGAGGCACTGTCGGTGGAGAGGGCGGCGGCCCGTGCGCCGTCGCGCACGGCCGCAGTCAGCTCGATCTTGGCGTTGTAGGCCTGCCCGAACTCGATGATGGCCATCAGCATCAGGACGAGGACGGGCAGGACCAGGGCCAGCTCGACCGCCGCCGCCCCTTCCTGGCGGGGCGAGGCCCCAGCTCGGCGGGCCCTGGTCGCGTCCTGCCTCGAGGTGGCGTTCAAGCCGACACCAGCACCTGGTCGCGCTCGCCGTTGGCCGCGACCGGCGTGGGCGGGGCGAAGGCCCGCGTCTTGGGCGTGGTGAGGGCGTGCACGGGCCCAGCGACCGAGAGCCGCGCCGACTGGAGCAGAGCCGCCATGCCGAGGCCGCCGACGCTGGGGGTGTCGAGGGCCCTGCGCTTCATTTCCTTCTCCATGTGGGTCGTGGCCCGCCTTCTGGTCGGCCTCCATCTGTTCCTGTACCGATGATCGGCAATCGGCGGAGGCTGGGACCGGGCCGAAAGTCCCGGATTTCCCGAGGGGGGGCCGGTCGGGCGCCCCGGACGGTCGGCGTTGTCCCCTCGGAGGGGCGGAAGAGGTGGCTATCTGGGGGTATCCGCCACCTGGGGGCGGCGCCACGTAAGACTTCTCACGCGATCCGCCTACGGCACAGGAGTGATGTATGAACCGACGAGAGCTGGTGAACGCGACCGCGGCCCACACCGGCCTGGAACCGAAGATGGTCGATCAGGCCCTCAAGGGCATGACCGAGGTCATCATGGCCGTCAACGCCAAGGGGGAGCCCGTGGCGATCTCGGGCTTCGCCAAGTTCGCCCGGGTCGACCGGCCTGCTCGTGTCGGCCGTAACCCGGCCACAGGTGAGCCCGTGAAGATCAAGGCGTCCAAGCGGGCCAAGATCACCCCGCTGAAGGGCTACAAGGACGGCGTGATGTCGATCTCGGCCGCCCCCAAGCTGGCCAAGGGCGTATGGCCCCCGGCCCCCGCTGCGCCCAAAGCGGCCAAGGCCCCGGCCAAGGCGGCCAAGGCGCCGGCCAAGGCGGCCAAGGCCCCGGCCAAGGCGGCACCTGCGGCCCGCAAGGCCCCGGCGGCCAAGGCGGCCAAAGCCCCGGCCAAGGCGGCTCGGGCCACCAAGGGCTGACCGGCAACGAACACCGGTCCCGGCGCGCTCACCACGGAAGGGGGAGCGTGGGCGCGCCGGGACCGGAGAGCTTGGGGTCAGCTGAAGCGGGGCTCGTCCATCCGGGCCAGGCTCTCGTTCTTGTGGACCCGTTCGTCGTGACCGATCTGGCGGAACAGGTCGGCCACCGACTCGTAGTGGCCGTACTCCTCGGCGAACAACCCGTCGTAGGGCTCGTCTTCGAACTCGGGGTTCTCCTGCACGAACAGGGCGTACTCGTGCTCGGCGTGGTCCTCGAAGTCGGCGTTGAGCCCGTAGCTCCACCGGGGCTTGATGGCGTAGAGCGCCCAGGAGAGCTGGTAGTAAGCGAAGGCCAGCAGCTGGGGGAACACCCGGTAGCGCAGGAAGCTCTCCCGCCGGCCCGAACGGTCGACGAGCTCCTCGAGGATCAGCAGGTGCCACTGCTCGTTGTCCTGCTGCTCGCGGCTCTCGTGTACGCGCTCGAAGATGCGGCGGGCGAACGACGGCCGCGAGTAACGGTGGGTCACGGCCACGTAGGCCACGTGCTCCCAGGCCTGGTAGGGCACCCGGGCCACGACCTCGAGGACCTTGAACTTCGAGAGCGTGCGGGCCCGGCCGTAGATGAGGTCGAGGAGCAGGAACAGACCTCGGGCGGCCACGCCGTAACGACGGCGGGGCGACGCCAGCGTGCGCGCCTGCTCGATGCGGAGCTGGGTGGGACTGAGCTTCGGCGGCCCCTCGGGGAGAGCGGTCGCCGGTTCCGGAGAGCTTGTGAAAGTTTTCACAAGACCAAGGTAGCGCGTCGGCGCGACTCTGTCATCGGTTTTCCGGCGAACGGGAGGTAATCGTGGTCAAGGAGTTCAGAGCCTTCATCCTCAGGGGCAACATGGTCGACCTGGCCGTGGCGGTCGTCATCGGGGCGGCCTTCGGGGCAGTGGTCACCTCGTTGGTCGAGAACATAATCACGCCGATCATCGCCATACCCGGTTCGGCCAACTTC
Organism: Actinomycetota bacterium; assembly: GCA_040754375.1. NCBI lineage: Bacteria > Bacillati > Actinomycetota > Actinomycetota bacterium. Next base: position 14,154 of record JBFMCT010000035.1, on the reverse strand, counting down.
GAAGACCTGGCCATCACCGTCGGCGGCAGCGAGATCCGCTACGGACTGTTCGTCAACGCCCTGCTGTCGTTCCTCACGATCGCCGCAGCCGTCTTCTTCTTCGTGGTCAAGCCCATCAACCGGCTCATGGCCAGACGCAAGACCGAGCCCGAGGTCGAGTCGACCACCCGGGACTGCCCCGAGTGCCTCAGCTCCATCCCCCGGGGCGCTCGCCGCTGTTCGTTCTGTACCGCCCAGGTGACACCCGCCTGAGCCCTACCGCTCACCCGGGCCGCTCCCGCTGACGCCCCTAGGGGGACGGGGCGGGGCAGTATGGCGGTCATGGCCCGTGGCTCCACCCGCCGGCGAGCAACGCCCGGGGCCGGGCGACCGTCGGCACGCGCCGTGAGGGCGGCGTGGGGGGTGACCGTGCCCCTGGCCGGCTTGGCCGGGGCCCGCCTGGCGGGGGTCGACCGCCATCCTGCGCTGTCGATGGCCAACGCCGGGACACCCTTCGTCTACCTGCCGGCGTGGGCCGCCTTCGCGGTCGGGGTCGCCGCCCGCCGCCCCGTCCTGGCCACGGTGGCCGCCAGCGTGAGCGCGGCCCACGCCGTATGGACCGCCCCCGAGCTGAGCGGGCCACGCCCGCTCCCGGCAGCCGCGGCCGGGGCGCCTCGCCTCCGGGTGGTCTCGTCCAACATCCGCTACCCCCTGGAGGACTCGACGGCCCTGGGCGAGGAACTGGCGTCGGCTGGTGCCGACGTGCTGCTGCTGCAGGAGCTGTCGCCCGAGCATGTGCGCATGATCAAGGCGTCGGGGGCGCTCGACCCCTTTGCGTACTCCTACGTCGACGCCCGCCACGGTTCGTTCGGCTCGGGGATCTGGAGCCGCTACCCGTTGTCGAAGGCCGAGACGTGGGCCCCGGGCGGCCTGCCCATGACCCGGGCCGTCCTCGACGTGGAGGGCCGGGCGGTGCGCGTGTACAACGTCCACTGCAAGGCCCCCATGCGCCGGCGCTGGGTGCCGGTGTGGAAGGTCCAATTGGCCGAGATCAGGGCCGAGGTGGAAGCCAGTGTGCTTCCCGCCGTCGTGGCCGGCGACTTCAACGCCACCTACGGCCATGCCCCGTTCCGCCACCTGCTGGCGGGCGGGTTACGGGACGCCCACGTGGAGGCCGGTCGGGGCCTGGCCACCACTTGGCCCCGGGGCGGCCGCCCGTTCCCCGCCCTGTTCCGGGTCGACCACGTGCTGGTCACCGCCGGCCTGGCGGTGGAGGCCGCCAGGGAGGGCCGGGGCCCGGGCAGCGACCACCGCCCCGTGATCGCCGACCTCGTGGTCACAGCCCACCCCGCGGGTCTCGCCGAGTAGCGGCCCGGGCGTCGCCCCCGGTCGGTGGCGCCGGGCCAGTAGGGGGCCCGCCCGCCCCGTCGGGCCGACGGTACGAGCGGTCTATTCAAGGGCCGGCAGGGCCGCCGGCGCGCAGGTCAACGAACGCGGGTCGTCGCCGGCGAGGGCGGCCATGCGGGCCGCGGCCTCGTCGAGGCGGGCCTCGGGCAGTTCGCCCGTCTCGACGGCTTCCACCAGTGCGTCGCGCATCCAGCGAGCCGACCACCCGTCGGTGCCGAGGACTCCGTCGGCACCTGCCGCAATCGCCTTGACGGTGGCCCGGCCGTAGTCCCAGCGCAAGTTGACGGCCCCCATCCCGATCGAGTCGGTAATGGCCACCCCGGCGAACCCCAGGTCCCGCAGGAGCCGGTAGGCCGGCTGGGAGAGGCTGGCAGGCACGCCCGGTTCGATGGCGTCGAAGGCCACGTGGCCCATCATGACCACAGGGGCACCGGCGCCGACGAGGCGGCTGAAGGGCCGCAGGTCTGTGCCCACCAGGTCCTCGAGCGGAGTGTCGACGGTGGGCGCCGTGAAGTGGTCGTCCTCGTCTGTGCGACCGTGCCCCGGGAAGTGCTTGACCACGGGCACGACCCCGCCGTCGACCATCCCCCGGGCGTAGGCGAGGGCGTAGGTGGCGGCCGTCTCGGGGTCGTCGGAGTAGGACCGGTCGCCTATGACGCCGTCCCACGGCCCGGCGTCGAGGTCGGCCACCGGGGCCAGGTTCACGTCCACGCCCAGGTCGTCGAGGAGCTGGGCACTGGCACGGGCCGCGTCCCGCACGTCGTCGGGCGTGCCCTCGGCCGCCATGCGACGAGCCGACGGCTCGGGACCGGTGATGGCCCCGAACGTCTTGACCCGGCCGGGCTCCTCGTCGGCCGACACGACCAAGGGCCGGCGCGAACGCTCCCGCAGGGCCGATACCAGGGAGCGGACCTGGTCGGTGCTCTCCACGTTGGCATGGGTGAGCAGGACGCCTCCGACCCCCACGTCGGTCACCTCGGCCACGAGGGGGTCGTCGGGCCCGGTCGTCTCGGGCAGGCCGACGACCAGGGTGCGGGCCGCCCGTTCGGCCAAGGAGGCGGGGGTGCAGATCACGACCTCGACGGGCGCCGACATCCGCTCGCCCCGTCCCGCTGCGACCAGGGTGGCCACCGTCGTCGGGGGGGCGAAGGACGGCCCGGGCCAGCCCGCCCCGGCAGTCCGGTCCCCGGTACCCCTGGTCCCCAGGGCGGCCACGGCCATGGCCGCCATGAGGACGGCGGCCACCCTGGCGCGCCGCCCGCCGGTCACTGACCCCACCCCGGTCCCGGCCGGGCGCTCAAGGTGGGAACCTAGGAGGGTGGTGTCCAAACGCAGGTCGGCCGCCTCGGCGCGCAGCGCCGAACGCGAAGGACACCAGCCTCCTAGTAGGGAGCCGGGCGACGTCGAGTCGATCGCCGAACGCTTCGAGGGCCTCGGCCGGGTGGTCCAGACCGAACGAGCCCCCTACGGGCATATCCACCAAACATGGTTCGCCATCGGCTCGACCGGGGCCTGCGCGGTGGTCCAGCGGCTCAACGACCGGGTGTTCCCCGACTGCGAGCTGGTGGCGGCCAACGTGGCCCGGGTGTCGGCCCACCTCGTCGTCCGGGCGGAGTCGGCGTCGCCCCCTCGGCAGGCCCTGCGGGTGCTGCGTACCCGGGAAGGCGAGGTCCTGGTCTTCGACGGCCAGGGGGGGACATGGAGGGCTTTCGCCGCGGTCAGGGGTGCCACCTGCCATCCCGTAGTCCCGAGCCCCGAGGTGGCCTTCGAGGTCGGCCGTACTCTCGGCCGCTTCGCCGTGGACCTCGCCGACCTTCCGGGCCCGGCCCTGGTCGAACCCATCGGGGGGTTCAAGGACTTCGAGGGCCGCCGCCGGGAACTGGACAGAGCGGTGGAGGAGGACGCCTTCGGGCGGGTGGCGTTGTGCGCCCGGGAGATCGAGGCCGTGCGGGCCCGTCACCGCCTGGCCGAAGCCGTGGAGAGGGCGCGCCACGAAGGGCTCTTACCCACCCGGACGGTCCACAATGACGCCAAGGCGGCCAACGTGCTCGTCGACAGTGCGACCGGGGAGGGGGTATGTGTCATCGACCTCGACACGGTGGCCCCCGGGACCGTCCTGTTCGATATCGGGGACCTCCTCCGATCGGCGACCGTGACAGTCGCCGAGGACACTACCGACCTACCCTCCCTGGCCGTGTGCGACAACCACCTGGTGGCCGCCCTGCGCGGCTACCTCTCGGAGGCGGGCCGGCTGCTGACCACGACCGAGAAGGAGATGGTCCCGCTGGCCGGCCCGCTCATGGCCTACGAGAACGCCATGCGGTTCCTCACCGACCACCTCGACGGGGACCGCTACTTCGGGGCCGACCGTCCCCGTCACAACCTCGACCGGGCACGGGCCCAGCTCCGGGTCCTCGACGCCCTGGCCGGTGCCCGCTCCCGCGTCGCCGAACTGGTCGCCCGTGGCTGACCCTCGCGCTCCGCTTCATGGGGGCCGGGCCCCCGAGGACGGGTGGCGCTGGCGGGTGTGGGTCGATGGGCGCGTGGTCGAGCCCGGCCAACCGCACCCCACGGCCACCGTCGAGGTGGTCGAGGACCGGGCCCCCGGCGGCGCAGAGGGCGCAGTCCCCTCGGACCCGTCAGTCGTGCGCCGACGCCTGCGGGTCGTGGGGACGGGGCACTTGGAGCGGTTCGAGGTCGAGCCCCTCGTCGGCGGCCGCCCCCTCCCGCCGGTGGCGGGACCAGCCGACGACCGGGCGCTGGGCCAGCCCCAGGTGGGCCGGGGCTGGTTCGCCACCGTCGCCCATCCGGGGGCCGAGGGCCTCTCGCTGGCCGTCGACACCGACCTGGGGAGCGGCCCGTGGGTCTCGCCCCCGGCCATGGTGGGCCGGACGCCCCCGGGCCGCGAGCTGTCCGGGTTCTGGGACGAGGTCGACCGGGCCCGCCCGGCTCCCCCCCGGGTCGTGACCCTGGCCAACAACTGGTACCAGCTCGGCTTCGCCGGCAACATGTCCGAGGCCACGGTCCTCGCCGAGCTGGAGGGCTTCGGAGAGGTCGCTCGGCGCCACCGCCTCGACCTCGACTTCTACTGCCTCGACGACCCGTGGGACGGGGGATGGGAGCCGTCGGCCGGCCTGTGGGGACGCCTCGATCCCGCCCGCTTCCCCGGGGGGCTCGGGGCCCTTCAGGCGACGGCCCAGCGGGTCGGCGTGGGCGGGATCGGGCTGTGGGTCAGCCCCTTCGGGGGCTATTTCGACCGCCACGACCAGCGGGTGGCGTGGGGCCGTGCCCAAGGCTTCGAGGTCCACGACGGGGACTGGCCCTGCCTGTGCCCGGCCGGGGACACGTACCGGCGCCACTTGGCGGGCTCGCTGGGCCGCTTCGGGGCGGCCGGGGTGGGTTACTGGAAGCTCGACGGGGCCCAGTTCGACTGTCCCGAGGCCACCCACGGCCACCGGGGGCGGACCGACCAGATGGACCGCTTCGCGGCCCTGCTCGACGGGCTACGGGCGGCCGGGCCTCCTGGCACGGTGCTGGCCTTCACCACCGGGTCGAACCCGTCCCCGTGGTGGCTGCGCCACGCCGACTTCCTGTGGCGGGGCGGGCTGGACGACGATGCGCCGGCGGGCTTCGACGGCGGCCGCCACGAACGGTTCGCGACCTACATCGACTCGTGCCTCGACGCCCTGCGCCCCACGGCCCTGCCGGTCTCGGCCATAGTCACCTTCAGCGTCGTGGAGAACGAGGCCCGGGCCTACCAGGAGGAGGGGGAAGGGCCCGAGGAGTGGGAGCGGCACTGCTGGCTGCTGGCCGCCCGGGGGAGCCATCACCATGACCTGTACGTAGCCCCGGGCTCCCTGCGCCCGCCCGAGTGGGACGCCTTGGCCCGGGTGCTGCGCTGGTCCCGGGCCAACCAGCAGGCCCTGGCCCGCAGCCGCATGGTGGGGGGCCGGCCCCAGGCGGGTGAGCCCTACGGGTTCGTGGCTGAGGGCGCCGGCCAGGTGATCGTGTGCCTGCGAAACCCGGCGGGCCAGCCGCAGCAGATATCGATCGAGGTCCCTCCGGTGGCCCGCCTGGTCCCGGTCTGGGGCGGCCCGGTCATCCCCTCGCCGGCCCAGGGCGCATCCTCAACCGTCCGGGCCGAGCTCGGGCCGTTCGAGGTGGTGGTGGCTCAGGGCCCGTTGTTGCCGGCCCCGTGAGGGGGGTGACCGATGGCCGCCAGGAACCCGTCGGGGTCGTCGAGGCTCACCCACAGCTTGCGCAGGGTCACCTTGACGCCCAGCACCCGGGCCCTGGCCCGGGGGTCGATCCTCACCTCTACGACCCCGAGGCCCGAGCCGTTGACGATCCAGTGGCCCGACCACCCGTGCACGCCCCACGCCGTCCACACCCGCCCGTGACGGGCGGCGCCCACGATCGAAGCGCGGGGGACCGTGGCCCGAAAGCCGATGCCCATGCGTACCTCGACCCGGTCGTCGGTGACCTCGACCCATGAGACCCGCCGGCCCATGCCCAGCGCACCCATGAGCACGGCGTGGAACGGGTGGAACCGGATCGGGTAGCGGGTCGTGGTCATCGTCGGGCTGTCCTCCGGGCCATGGCGGTGTAGCCCGAGAGCGTAGGGGCCGGTGGTGGCCGGTGGAGGCGGGCGGGCCCGGGCCCCGTGGGGCGGGCACCGTGGCAAGCTGGCCTCGACAATGACAACCGCCGTCATCGTGGACGCCGTCCGCACCGCCATCGGGAAGCGCAACGGCCGCTTGCGCGACTGGCACCCCGTCGACCTCGCCTCCGAGCCCCTCAAGGCTCTGGTCGAGCGCAACCACCTGGGCCCGGCGTGCGTGGACGAGGTGATCATGGGCTGTCTGACCCAGGCGGGCGAGCAGGCCCTCAACATCGGACGCAGCGCCGCGCTGGCCGCCGGCTTCCCCGAGTCGGTCCCCGCTGTGACCGTCGACCGCCAGTGCGGGTCGTCCCAGCAGGCCCTCCACTTTGCGGCCCAGGGGGTGATGGCCGGCGTCTACGACGTGGTCATCGCCGCGGGTGTGGAGTCGATGACCCGGGTGCCCATGGGGTCGTCGATCGTGCACGGCCCGGGCAAGCCGTTCGGTCCCCGGGTCAACGAGCGCTACCTCCGCGACGGTGGCCTCGTGCCCCAGGGCATCTCTGCCGAGATGATCGCCGAGCAGTGGGGCTTGTCTCGCGAGGAGCTCGACGCCTACAGCCTCGAGAGCCACCGCCGGGCCGTGCAGGCCGCGTCCGAGGGCCGGTTCAGGTCGGAGATCGTGCCCGTCGTGGTCGAGGGGCAGCGCCGCAAGGAACGGTTCGAGGTCGACGAGGGCCCCCGGCCGGGCACCAGCGCCGAGGCCCTGGCCTCGCTGAAGCCCTCGTTCCGCCCGGACGGGGTCGTGACCGCCGGCAACTCGTCCCAGCTGAGCGACGGGGCGGCCGCCGTCCTGGTGACGAGCGAGGCCCGGGCGGCCGAGCTCGGCCTCGTGGCGCGCGCCCGGTTCGTGGCCTTCGCCACCGCGGGCGTGAGCCCCGTCCTCATGCTCACCGGCCCGGCCCCGGCCACCACCAAGGTCTTGGAGCGGGCCGGCCTCGGTCTCGATGACATCGACCTGTTCGAGGTGAGCGAGGCCTTCGCCCCCGTGGTACTGGCCTGGGCACACGACACTGGGGCCGACCTCAGCAAGGTCAACGTGAACGGCGGTGCCATCGCCCTCGGCCATCCCCTGGGGGCGTCGGGTGCCCGCACCCTGGCCACCCTGGTCAACGAGCTGGAGCGCAGCGAGGCCCGTTACGGGCTCCAGGTCATGTGCGAGGGTGGCGGGATGGCCAGCGCCCTGGTCGTCGAAAGGATCGAAACGCTCGAAAGGACCGGCCCGCGGTGATGGAGGTCGTCTACTTCCTTGTCAAGCTGGCCATGGCCGTGGCCGTCTTCGTCGTGATCATGCGGATCGGGATGATGATGCTGGGGGGCCTGGCCCGCAAGCACGAGCCCCCGGCGCCGGGCGAGGTCCGCAAGGTGAACCTCCGGTACCGGTGCTCTGTCTGCTACGCCGAGGTGCGGATGGTGCAGGCCAGCGAGGAGATGCCTCCTCCGCCCCGCCACTGCCAGGACGAGATGGACCTCATCGCCAATCCCTACGACTGATATCCACAGGTTGTGGACGGCGTGGGGAATGTCAGTGGAACTTGGTGGCGGTTATGAACCCGACTGTGATCAGACCCAGCCCGACCATGAGGTAGACGTTGCTGGGGTCGGACCCGGGCAGCACGTTCACGTAGTTGAGGATGATGATCAGCATGCCCACGATCAGGCAGGAGAACATGACGATCGGCACCCAGATGGGGCTGACCTTCTCGGCCCTGGGGACAGGGGGCGTGTAGCGGGAACTGGCCGGGGGAGTAGTCCTCTTGGTGGGCCCGGGCCGAGGCCGAGGCCCGGGCTTCTTGGCCCCCACGCGGTCGGTGTCAGACGGGCCACCGGCGCTCGTCCCGGCCCCCGTACTGGCCTCCGCGTCCTCGCCTGGTCCTTTGGTGCCGGGCTCGGGAGCATCCTTCGACGAGCCCTTGGCCACGGCCCTGGCGGCCGCATCTTTGGCCGACGGGCGGGCGGGGCGGGCCACGTCGGTCTCGCCCACGTGGCGGCCCGCGGTCTTGGCCGGCCGCGCCTTGGCGGCCGGGCGCGTGTTCCTGCTCTTCCCCTTGGCCATGGCGCCCAGCCTAGTTTGCTCGGGCGCAGAGCCCGCAGGCCAGGCGCTACCTTCGCAACCCATGGGCCCCCGGGTGCTGGTCATCGACAACTACGACTCGTTCGTCTACAACCTCGTGCAATACCTGGGTGAGCTCGGGGCCGAGCCCGATGTCCACCGCCACGACGAGCTCACGGTCGAGGAAATAGCGGCCGCCGCTCCCGACGCCGTGCTCATCTCCCCCGGCCCAGGCCGCCCCGAGGACGCGGGCGTCTCGAACGCCGTGATCGAGCACCTGGCCGGGCGGTTCCCTATCCTCGGGGTCTGCCTGGGCCACCAGTGCATCGGCCAGGTCTACGGGGGTGACGTCGTGCGGGCGCCCGAGATCGTCCATGGCAAGACCTCGCTCGTCCACCACCGCGGCCAAGGCGTCCTGGCCGGCCTGCCCCAGCCCTTCGAGGCCACCCGCTACCACTCACTGGTCGTCGACCGGGCCACCCTGCCACCCGTCCTGGAGGTGACGGCCGAGACCGAGGACGGGGTGATCATGGCCCTGCGCCACCGGGACCTGCCGGTCGAGGGTGTGCAGTTCCACCCCGAATCGGTCCTTACCCCCGCCGGTAAGCAGCTGCTTACCAATTTCCTCGACCTCACCCGACCCTGACCCCGGGCCCGCGCCGGCCCGGCGTCAGGGGACCGTCGTGGTGGTCGTGGTGGGCGCGGTGGTGGTCGTCTGGACGGGTGCGGTGGTGGTGGGGCCGACGGTCGTGGTCGGGGCCGACGTGGTGGGCGGGGCGGTGGTCGCGGGTGCGCCCGAGGACACGACCATGGTCACCGTCGAGCCCCGGGCCAGCGGTGTCCCCGCCCCCGGTTCGGTGCGGATCACGTTGCCGCTGGCCACCGATGCGTCGGTGGTGGTGGTGCGTTCGACGTTGAAACCAAGGCCCCGAAGCTCGTTGGCGGCCTCGCCTTCAGGCACGTTGAACAGCGAAGGCACGTTCACCTGTTCGGGGCCGCTGGACACGGTGAGGATGACGACCGAGCCCTTGGGGGCCTGGCCATCGCGGGGGTTCTGATCGAGGACCTGGTCGCGGGGCGCGTTGTCGTCGGCTCTCGGGCGGGTCTGAACGACGAACTCGGCGTTGGTGAGCGTCGCCCGGGCGTCGGCCAGGGGCTGGCCCACGACGTCAGGGACGTTCACCATCTCCGCCCCGGCTGCCACCCTGAGCTCGACGGTCGAGCCCCGGCGGACCCGCTCGCCGCTGGCCGGGTCCTGCCGGAACACGTTGCCTGGCTCGGCCGTGTCGCTGGGCTCGGTGACGATGCGTACTTCGAGGCCCGCGTCTTCGATCTTGCGCTCGGCCACGGCCTGGGTGTCGCCCACCACGGGCGGCACGACGACCTCGCTCACCCCCCCCACCCCGAGGGTGCGGGCCAGCAGGTAGAGCATGCCTCCGAGGATGACCAGCAGGACGGCCAGGATCACGATGTAGGTGCTGGTGCGGGCGGGCGGGCGCTCGTCCTCGTACTCCTCTTCCTCCACGAGCACGTCGGCTGGCCGGGACATGACTCGCGTGCCGTCGGCCGCCACCGGTTCGCCGCCGCCGCCGACCGGGCGCATCACCCCGGTGGCGGCCGCCGCGCCGGCCCCGGCTCCCGCTCCGGGCGGACCACCGTGGCCTCCGCCCTGGCTCGGCCGGGCCATGCCGGGCGCGGCCATGGCGGCCACCGGCCGGCCCTGGGCGAAGCGCAGCAGGTCGGCCCGCAACGAGTCGGCCGAGCTGTAGCGGTTCTCCCGCCGCTTGGCCATGGCCGCCATGACGATGGCCTCGAACGGCCGGGGTACGTCGGGGTTGAGGCGGCTGGGCGGCACCGCCGGTTCGCGGACGTGCTGGTAGGCGATGGCCACCGGGCTGTCGCCCGTGAACGGGGGCCGTCCGGTCACCATCTCGTAGAGGACGACCCCCAGGGAGTAGACGTCGCTGCGGGGGTCGATGGCTTGGCCCTGGGCCTGTTCGGGGGAGAAGTAGGTGGCCGTGCCCATCACCGCGCCGGTCTGGGTGAGGCTCTCGGCCGGGTCACCCGCCCGGGCGATGCCGAAATCGGTCACCTTGACCATGCCGGCGATCATCACGTTGCCGGGCTTCACGTCCCGGTGGATCACGCCGTTGCGGTGAGCGAAGCCCAGGGCGGCCGCGATGTCGGCCCCGATCTCGGCGGCCCGGGTCGGGTGAAGGGGACCGTCGGCCCGCACGACCTCGCGCAGTGTGCGCCCGTCGACGTACTCCATGACGATGAAGTAGGTGCCCGACTCTTCACCCCAGTCGTAGATCGAGACGATGTTGGGATGGTTTAGACCGGCGGCGGCGCGTGCCTCCCGCCGGAAGCGCTCGACGAACGACTGGTCGGCCGCGAACTCGGGGAACAGCACCTTGAGGGCCACCGGGCGGTCGAGGAGCTGGTCGTGGGCCAGGTAGACCTCGGCCATGCCGCCACGGGCCAAGTGGCGGACGATCCTGTAACGGTCGTTGAAGATGCGCTCAGCCATGCTCGCTGGCACCTCCCACCATTGGCCTCACGAGCCACAAGCCTACGGCCCCCCCGGCTCCGCCTCCTAAAGCGTCCGGACGGGCCGGCGGGGAGGCCGATCGCCGGCGGCCGGGTGCGTCAGCCACCCAACGCCGCCTGGATCACGGCCCGGGCGATGGGGGCGGCCAGACCCCCGCCGGTGGCCTCGTCGGCTACCGGCAGGTCCTCGAGCATGACGGCCACGGCAATCTGAGGATCGTTGGCCGGGGCGAAGCTGATGAACCACACGTGGTTGGTGTCGAGCCCCGTCTGGGCCGTGCCCGTCTTGCCCCCGACCTGGACGCCGGCGATGCGGGCCGCCGTCCCCGTGCCGTTCTGCACGACGCTCACCATCATGTCCTTCACGGCCGTGGCCACCCCCGAAGGGACGGCTCGCAGCCACTGGCTGGGCTCATAGGTCTCGACGAGGTTGCCCTCGCCGTCGCGAACCTCTTTGAGCACGTGAGGAGTCATGATCACCCCGTTGTTGGCGATAGCGGCGGCCACCATGGCCATCTGCAGGGGGGTGGCGGCCACGTCCTGCTGGCCGATGGCCGACTTGGCCAGGCCAGGCCGGTCCTGGGCGAATGCGCTGGCCTCGGGGAAGACCGAGGACACCGCGAAGGGCAGGTCGATGGGAGGCTCCTTCCCGAAGCCGAAGTCGGCCGCTCCGCCCGAGAGGCGCTCGGCCCCGAGGTCGAGGCCGAGCTGGGCGAAGGCGGTGTTGCACGACACCCGCAGGGCGTCGGCCAGGTTGCCGCCGCAGCTCGAGCCGCCGAAGTTGCGCAGCGTCTGGCCGCCGGCGTCGGGCAGGGGCAGCTCGGACAGCACCGGGTAGACGGGCTGGCCCGGGGTGGCCGCCCCGGTGGCCAGGGCGGCCGCCGCCGTGACCACCTTGAACGACGACCCCGGGAAGTAGCGCTCACGGTAGGACCGGGGCAGCAGGGGCTTGTCGGGGTCGGCGTTGAGCTCGTCCCACGCGGCCCGCACCTCGGAGAGGTTGTGGCTCGACAGGCGATTGGGGTCGTAGGACGGGTAGTCGACCATGGCGAGGATGGCGCCCGTGCGGGGGTCGAGGGCGACGACCGAGCCCTTGCGTTCACCGAGCTGGGCGGCGGCCACCTCCTGCAGCCGCTTGGAGACGGTCAGGGTCACGTCGCCGACGCGCTCGCGGGTGACCAGCAGGTCCGACAACTTCTCGATCTGGAAGCGCTGGTCGCGGCCCACGAGCTCGGCGTTGTAGCTGCGCTCGACGCCCTCTCCGCCGAAGGTGAACGAGAAGAACCCCGTGAGGTGGGCGAACAACTCACCTTCGGGGTACTCCCGCAGGCGCTCGAACTCGTTGTCGGTCTCGACCGAACGGGCCAGCACGACCCCGTCGGAGGTCTGGACCACACCCCGGGGGCGGGAGAAGTCCCGCACGATGGCCCGGGTGTTGGCCGGGTGGTTGTTCAGGCCGTCGGCCGCGAAGATCTGCAGGTAGTTGACCTGGGCGAAGAGGGCCACGAACAGCACCATGATGCCGATGCCGAGGCCCCTCACCTGGCGGTTCACGCCGCCCCCACCTGGGTCTGGTCACGGCTGGCGGCCTGGGCCTGCTCCCGGCTGGCCTGGTCGTCGGACAGGCGCATGAGCAGGGCCAGCAGCACGTAGTTGGACAGCAGCGAGGACCCGCCGTAGGAGATGAACGGCAGCGTGATCCCCGTCAGCGGCACCAGGCGGATGACCCCGGCCACGATGATGAAGCTCTGGAAGCCCAATATGGCCGTCAGGCCGGTGGCCAGGAGCTTCTCGAACGGCGGCTCGGCCCGCAGGGCGATGCGCAGGCCGGCCCCGACCATGAGCAGGAAAGCGACCAGGACGGCCGACGCCCCCAGCAGGCCCAGCTCCTCGCCGATGGCCGCGAAGGCAAAGTCGGTGGTTACCGCCGGGATCCGGTCAGGGCTGCCTTGGGACAGGTTGGTCCCCGCGAACCCGCCCGCCGCGAACGCGAACAGGGCCTGGACGATCTGGAAGCCTTCCTCGGTGGCCACCGGCCATGGGTCGAGCCAGATGCTGACCCGGTCGCGAACGTGGCCGAACATCGACCACGCCAGGTAGGCCCCGGCGCTGAACAGGGCTCCGCCCACGATCAGGTAGGCGACCCGCCCGGTGGCGACCCACAGCAGCGTGATGAACAGGGCGAAGAACAGCAACGACGACCCCAGGTCCTTCTGGAAGACCATCACGACCAGTGACACGCCCCACATGAGCACCAGCGGCCCGAAGTGCTTGAGGTCGGGGAAGGGGATGGGCCCGAGCTGGAGGCGGGCATGGCTCAGCAGCATCTGCTTTTCGACCAGGTAGGAGGCGAAGAAGATGCACAGGGCGATCTTGGCCAGCTCGCCGGGCTGGAAGTTCACGGGACCCAGGCGCACCCACAGCCGGGCCCCGTTGATGTTCTGGCCGACGATGGGCAGCAGGGGCATGAGCAGCAGGGCGAGGCCCACGAAGGCCAGCGTGTAGCGGAACCGCTCCATGTCGCGGGCCCGGCGGACCACGTACAAGGTCAGGATGAACCCGCCGATGGCCACCGCCGTCCACAGCGCCTGCAAGGCCGCCAGGTCGCGGTCGAGGCGGGCGATGAAGATGTAGCCGATCCCGTTGAGGAGGCCGGCCAGGGGGAGCAGGATGCCGTCCGCGCCCGGTGCCAGCACCCGGGTGGCGATGTGGGCCGCGGCCAGCAACCCGAGGATGACCAGCAGGAAGGGCAGCAGGTTGGCCGGGAGCGAGGCGTTGCGGCCCAGGCTGGCCAGCACGTAACCGCCGGCGGTGATCAGCCCGGCCAGCAGGATGAGGCCCAGCTCGGTGTTGCGACGGACGACGGCCATCATGGCGGCGGGCCCTGGGTCGTCGATGTCGCCCCGCCGGCTGTGGGGGTGGTGGTGGGGGTGGCCGGTCCCGGGTCGAAGGGCGGCAGCACGGTGGTGGTTACCGCCGTCCTGCGCAGGTTCTCGACGTAGCGGTCGGCGTCGGCTCGCGACGGTTCCTCCTTGCCGGCCCGCAGCTCGTCATGCTTGGCCGGCAGGACCTCGGCCAGGTCGAGCCCGGCTCGTTCGACCAGGGTCGGCTCGAACCACAGGAAACCGCCGGGTCGTCCTTGGTAGACGGCCACCTCGTCGGCGTCGGTGAGGCTCACGAAGTAGGCGCTACGGGCGTACCAGGCCACGCTGGCCGCGACCACGCCGAGCACGGCCACGAAGGCCACCAGAAAGGCGCCCACCCGCCACGTGAACCGGCGTGGCCGGGGCTGGCCGGCCAGGGGTGGTCGGCGCTCGGCCGCCCGCTCCGTCCAGTGCGGGGCTCCGCTGCCGGTACCGGGGCCCCCTTCGGCGCGGCCGTCGGGGAGGGCGCCGGGCAGGCGGGCCCCGGCGGGGCGGGTACCGGTGCGGCCCGCTGGACTGCGCCCGGGGGGGCCCGCGGCTGGGGGGTTGGCGCCCACGCCCCGTGCCGGCATGGCCGGAGT
>JBFMCT010000034.1 GCA_040754375.1 Actinomycetota bacterium | reverse complement strand
CCGCCATGAGCTCGGCCGCCGACATCGACGACGTGGGGTGGCCCGAGTTGGCCCTCCCGCTCATGCGCACGGAGTCCACCCTGAGCTGCTGGGCCAGCTCCTGGAGGTAGTGAACGTCGGCAGTGGTGGTTTGGCTCATGGCGACATCGTAGGGAAACGACGGCCGTCCCCCGCAAGGGGGACAGAGCGGGTGAGGGGACGGCGCCCCGCGGGCCGGCCCCGCCGCTATGCGGACAGCAGGTCGCGGCCGCCGCGGGCGGAACGCCGGCGCAGCTTGGCGATGGCCTTGAGCTCGGCCTGGCGGACCCCTTCGCGGGTCAGGCCGAAGAACTCGCCCACCTCTTCGAGGGTTCGGGGCTTGCCCCGGTCGAGCCCGTAGCGCAGGCACAGGATCTCGCGCTCGCGCGGCTCGAGGACCGACAGGAGCTCGGCCACCTGGGCGGGCAGCATGGCGTCGAGGGCGGCCTGGTCGGGGGGGACCGACGAGGTGTCCTCCACCAGGTCGCTCAGCTCGATCTCGCCGTCGCTCACCCTGTCCGACAGCGAGAGGGGCTCGCTGAGGTAGGGGATGAGCTCGTCGATCTTCTTGACCGGGACCGAGACGGCGGCGGCCAGCTCGGCCGGGGTCGGGGGCCGCCCGTTGCGCACCTCGAAGGCCGAGTTGGCCATGCGGATGGCCAGGAGCTGGTCGCCGGCGTGCACCGGCAGGCGGATGGTGCGGCCCGTATTGGCGATCCCCCGGGAGATCGTCTGGCGGATCCACCACGTGGCGTAGGTCGAGAACTTGAAGCCCCGGCGGGGGTCGAAGCGTTGCACGGCGTGCATGAGGCCGAAGTTGCCCTCCTGCACGAGGTCGAGCAGGGGCAGGCCCGAGGCCTGGTACTTCTTGGCGATCGAGACCACCAAGCGGAGGTTGGCCCTCACGAAGCGGCGGGCGGCGTCGTCGGCCACCCGGACCCGGTCACGGAGATCGGCCAGCCGCGCCGCGTCGACCCGGTCGCCCATCTTGGCCAGCTCCGCTTCGGCCCTGCGGCCGGCCAAGACCAGCTCGCCGAGGTGTACTTCCTCGGCCCGGGTTAGCAGCGGGTATTTCCCGATGTCGTTCAGGTAGAGCTGAAGGAGGTCATCCTCCTCGCCGCTCCACCCACGCTGCTTGCCCAAATCGACTACAGCCTCCCCTTGGTGCTGACGCTACCAGAGCCCCCAGCCAATGCACAGGGCGGCGCCCGAGGGGCGGGTCAGGGCACGAACACCAGGTGCAGGCAGGTCTCGCCGTTGCGGCGGGAGATGTCGGTCTCGGTGGCGATCCGGGAGATGAGCCACAGCCCCCGGCCCCGCTCCGAGAGGGGGTCGGGCGCCCGGGTGGTGTACGGCTCGAAGGCGAAACCCGGCCCGCGGTCGCGCACCTCGACGTGGACGGACCGGCCGTCGACGAAGGCGGTGGCGCCCGTGCACCCCCCGGCGTGCTGGAGGGCGTTCATGATGGCCTCGTGAACGGCGAGCAGGACGTCGTCGATCTCGCCCGGCCATCCCGTGGCGACCAGTAGGGAACGCAGCTCCTGGCGGGCGCGCGCCGGGCGGCGGGACAGCGACCTTGGGTGCGCTACGGGTGCCTCCTTCAGAGCGCGCGCCTGGATCACGACGTGAACGGTTCCCAACCTAGGCGCTCAGGAAACCTCATTTCGACAGCGAGAAGACGGCGGCCAGTTCTTCGGGGACGGCCGACTCAAGCTGGGAGTAAGTGCACGACTGGGGGTCGCGGTCGGGCCTCCATCGCACGAACGACGTGGCATGGCGGAACCGGTCACCCTGAAGGTGGTCGTAGGCGACCTCGACCACCCGCTCGGGCCGGACCGGCTCCCAGGACACGTCCTTGCCCGCGTTCCACCGGCTGGTCCCGCCCGGCAGCCGCCCGCCCCCTGTGGCATCGGCCGCGGCCTGCGCCCAGCCGGCCCACGGGTGGCCCTCGAGGGCGCCGGCCCGCAGCGGCGTGAGGTCGGCTTCCAGCTCGGATTGGCGCGCCCGGCTGAAGCCCGACGCCACGCCCACGTGGTGCAAGGTCCCCTCGTCGTCGTAGAGCCCGAGCAGCAGGGAGCCCACCCCTCCACCCCCTTTGTGCCACCGGAAGCCGGCGACCACGCAGTCGGCGGTCCGGGCGTGCTTGACCTTGAGCATGACCCGGTCGTTCTCCCGGTAGGGCAGGTCGTCGCGCTTGGCCACCACCCCGTCGAGGCCAGCCCCCTCGAAGCGGTCGAACCAGTCCTCGGCCACGGCCCGGTCGCGCGTGGCCGGGGTGAGGTGCACGGGCGGGTGGGCGCCCGAGAAGGCCCGTTCGAGGGCCGCCCGCCGGGCCGCGAAGGGCTGCGCCCGCAGGTCGTCGTCGCCTACCGACAGCAGGTCGAAGGCGACGAACGAGGCGGGCGTCTGCTCGGCCAGCATGCGCACCCGAGACTCGGCGGGGTGGACCCGCTGAAGCAGGGCGTCGAAGTCGAGACCGCCGGAGGTGGCGATGACGATCTCGCCGTCGACCACGGCCCGGTCCGGGAAGCTCTCCTTGACCGGGCCCAGCAGTTCGGGGAAGTAGCGGGTCAGGGGCTTCTCGTTGCGGCTGCCGATCTCAACCTCGTCCCCGTCGCGGAACACGATGGCTCGAAAGCCGTCCCACTTGGGCTCGTAGACGTAGGGGCCGCCCGCGGGCATCTCGCGAGACAGCTTGGCCAGCATGGGACGGACGGGCGGCATGACCGGCAGGCGCATTGGGCAATGATCGCGTGCCTGATGCCCGCGCCCCTCGCCACCTACCGGACCCAGCTGCACCCCGGCTTCGGGTTCTACGACGTCGCCGCCCTGGCGCCCTACCTGGCCGACCTGGGGGTCAGCCACGTGTACTGCTCGCCATACCTCCAGGCCGTGCCCGGCAGCACCCATGGCTACAACGTGGTCGACCACAGCCGGCTCAACGAGGAGCTGGGAGGCGAGCAGGGCTTCGAGGCCATGGTCGCGGCCCTGGCCGACCACGGCCTGAGCCACATCGCCGACATCGTGCCCAACCACATGGCCGTCGTGCCCGCCCGGGCCAACGCCTGGTGGTGGGACGTGCTGGAGAACGGCCAGTCCAGCCGGTGGGCGTCGTACTTCGACGTCGACTGGGCGGCCGGCGACCGCGTGCTGCTGCCCGTCCTCGGGGACCACTACGGCCGGGTGCTGGAGGCCGGTGAGATCGCCGTGGTGCGGCGAGGCGGCTCGTTCGTCGTCGCCTACTTCGACCACGAGGCCCCCGTGTCGCCCCGGTCCCTCGGCGAGCTCCTGGCGGGCGCCGCCCAAGAGGCCGGTTCGGACGAACTGGCCAGCATTGCCGTCGCCCTCGGCCGCCTCCCCCTGGCCACCGCCGTCGACCGCGACAGCGTCGAGGAGCGCCACCGGGACAAGGAGGTCCTGCGGGCCTCCCTGGCCCGACTACTCGCCGGCCAACCGGCCGTGGCCGCAGCCGTCGGCTCGGCCCTGGCGGCCGTGAACGCCGACCCCGACCACCTCGACGCCCTCCTGCAGCGCCAGAACTACCGGCTCGCCTTCTGGCGCACGGGGGGCCAGGAGCTCGACTACCGCCGCTTCTTCGACGTGCAGGAGCTGGTGGCCCTGCGGGTCGAGGACCAGGCCGTTTTCGAGGAGTCCCACGGCCTCGTCTTGGGCCTCGTGGCCGAGGGCAAGGTCGACGGGCTGCGGGTCGACCATCCCGACGGGCTCAGCGACCCGCTCGGTTACCTGCGGCGCCTCCCCTCGACCTACGTGGTCGTCGAGAAGATCCTCGGCCCCGGCGAGGCGCTGGCCGGTTCGTGGCCGGTGGCGGGCACGACCGGCTACGAGTTCCTCAACCAGCTCACTGGCCTGTTCGTCGACCCCGACGGCGAGGGGCCGCTCACCGAGCAGTACGCCCGTTACACCGGAGAGGAACCCGACTTTGAGGTGGTGGCCCACCAGGCCCGCCACGACGTGATGCGCGACGTGCTCGGTGCCGACCTGGAGCGCCTCACCGTGCTCGCTCTGCGGGTGTGCGAGCGCCACCGCCTCTACGTGGACTACACGCGGCGGGAGGTCCGGGACGCACTGCGCGAGGTGGCGGCCTGCTTCGGCGTCTACCGGACCTATGTGGTCCCCGGCGAGCGGCCCGCCCCCGAGGACGAGGCCGTGGTCTCCCGGGCGGTGGCCGCGGCCGCCGCCCGCCGGCCCGACCTCGACCCCGACCTGCTTTCCTTCCTGCACGACGTCCTGCTGGCCAAGGTCCCCGGGGAGGCGGAGGCCGAACTGGCCGTGCGCTTCCAGCAGTTCACCTCCCCGGTGGCCGCCAAGGGGGAGGAGGACACCGCCTTCTACCGCCACGCCCGCTTCGTGGCTCTGAACGAGGTGGGGGGGTCCCCGGGAAGGTTCGGCACCGGTGTCGAGGAGTTCCATGCCCGCAACCAGGAGGCGGCCGAGCGCTGGCCGGCCACCATGCTCACGACCTCGACCCACGACACCAAGCGGTCCGAGGACGTAAGGGCGCGGCTGGCCGCCATCTCGGAGGTGCCCGAGCAGTGGGCGCTGGCCGTCCGGCGCTGGTCGGCCCTGTGCGAGCGCCACGGCCCGCCCGACCCCAACACGGTCTACCTGCTCTTCCAGACGCTGGTGGGGGCGTGGCCCATCGACGCCGAGCGGGCGGTGGCCTACATGGCCAAGGCCGTCAAGGAGGCCAAGGTGCACACGTCGTGGCTCGTCCCCGACGAGCAGTACGAGGCGTCGGTGGCCCGCTTCGTGGACGCCGTGTTGTCCGACGAGGAGCTGGGCGACGACCTCGCGGCCTCCGTCCGGCCGCTGGTCGAGGCCGGGCGGGTCACCTCGCTGGCCCAGGTGCTGCTCAAGCTCACGTCACCAGGGGTTCCCGACATCTACCAGGGGACCGAGCTGTGGGACCTCAGCCTGGTCGACCCCGACAACCGCCGGCCCGTCGACTTCGAGGCCCGCCGCGCCCTGCTGGCCAAGGTGCGCGACGCCCGGCCCGAGGAGGTGCTGGCCATGGCCGACGAGGGCGCCCCGAAGCTGTGGCTCGTCCACCGGGCGCTGGCTGCCCGCCGGCGCCGGGCCTCGTCGTTCGCACCGGGCTCCTCCTACCGGCCTCTGTACGCCCAGGGTGAGAGGGCCGAGCGGGCCGTGGCCTACCTCCGGGGCGACGGCACCGGCGACGGCACCGGCGACGGCACCGGCGACGGTGTGGTCGTGGTCGTGCCCCGGCTCGTGGTCGGCCTGGCGGCCGCCGGGTGGGACTGGGGGGCCACGGCGCTGGCCCTGCCCCCCGGCCGTTGGCGCGACGAGCTCTCCAGCTCGGGGCTCGAGGGCCCAGGCATCGAGGGCACGGGGCCCGAGGGGACCGTGTTCCAGGGGACAGTGGCGGTGGGCGACCTGCTCGGGCGGTTCCCGGTGGCCCTGCTGGGACGGGCGTGAACGGGGTCTGGGCGCCCTACGCCCAATCGGTCGAGCTCGTCTGCGGGGGTGAACGGGCCCACCTCGGCGGTCCCGACGAGCGGGGCTGGTGGGCCGCCCCCGCCGGCTTCGAACTGGCGGGCCGCACCTACGGGTTCTCGGTGGACGGTGGCCCGGTACGCCCCGACCCCCGGTCCCCTCTCCAGCCCGAGGGCGTCCACGGGCCCTCGGCCCCCGTCGACCACTCGGCCTTTGCCTGGACCGACGCCCGCTGGACGGCCCCGCCGCTGGCCGAGGCCGTCATCTACGAGCTGCACGTGGGGACGTTCTCGGGGCCGGGCACCTTTACCGGGGTGCTCGACCACCTCGAGCACCTGTGCGAGCTAGGCGTCACCCACGTCGAGCTGATGCCCGTGGCCCAGTTCCCGGGCCGGTGGGGCTGGGGCTACGACGGTGTCGACCTGTTCGCCCCCCACGGCGGCTACGGCACCCCCGGCGAGCTCAAAGCGCTGGTCGACGGCTGCCACGCCCGGGGCCTGGCTGTGCTGGCCGACGTCGTCTACAACCACCTCGGGCCCTCGGGCAACTACCTCGGGACCTTCGGTCCCTACTTCACCGACCGCTACGGCACGCCCTGGGGCCAGGCCGTGAACCTCGACGGCCCCGACAGCGACCAGGTGCGGGCCTTCTTCGTCGACAACGCCCGCATGTGGCTGGACGACTACCACTTCGACGGCCTGCGCCTCGACGCCGTGCACGCCATCTTGGACACGTCAGCCGTCCACCTGCTGGAGGAGCTGGCCGGGTCGGTCCCCCCGCACCGGGTGCTGATCGCCGAAAGCGACCTCAACGACCCCCGCCTCGTCCGCCCCGTCGAGGCGGGCGGCTACGGCCTCGACGCCCAGTGGAGCGACGACCTGCACCACTCGCTGCACGCCCTGCTGACGGGGGAGCGGACTGGCTACTACGCCGACTTCGGTTCGCTCGCCGACCTGGCCAAGGCCCTACGCCAGGCTTTCGTCTACGACGGCCGCTACTCGCGGTCGCGCCGCCGCCGCCACGGCCGCCCACCGCTCGGGGTGCCCCCTTCCCGCTTCCTGGGTTATGCCCAGACCCACGACCAGGTGGGCAACCGCGCCCAGGGCGAGCGGCTGGTGCACCTGGCGGGCGAGGGCGGGGCCCGGGTGGCGGCCGCCCTCGTGCTGTGCTCGCCGTTCGTGCCCATGCTCTTCCAGGGCGAGGAGTGGGGGGCGTCCACCCCCTTCCAGTACTTCACCGACCACGAGGACGCCGACCTTGGCCGGGCTGTGAGCGAAGGCCGCAGGCGGGAGTTCGCGGCCTTCGGGTGGGCGCCCGAGGAGGTGCCTGACCCCCAGGACGAGGCCACGTTCGAGCGGTCGCGGCTGCGGTGGGACGAGGTGGGGGGCGAGCCCCACGCCGGCCTGCTCGACTGGCACCGCCGCCTGGTGGCCCTGCGCCGGGACCGGGGCCTGCACGCCTCGGGGCGGGCGGGGCCGGCGGAAGTGACCTATGACGAGCAGGCCCGGTGGCTGGTCCTCGACCGCCAGGCGGTGGCCGTGGCTGTCAACTTCGGCACGGCCGAGGTGAGCGTGCCGGTGCGTGCCGGGGAGGTGCTGATGGCCTGGGGCGACGCCGGGCAGGCCACAGGCGCACTCCGCCTGGGCCCCGGTGCGGTCGCCGTCACGGGGTGAGACGGAAGCTGCCCGGGTAGGGTCAGTCGATGTCCGACATGACGAAACCCGCGGTCGAGATCCCGGCCGACACCTCACCCCCGGCTCGCCTGGTCATCGAGGACCTGGTCGAGGGCGAAGGGCCCGAGGCCCGGCCGGCACCCGGGTCGAGGTCCACTACGTGGGCGTGGCCTGGAGCACGGGCCGGCAGTTCGACGCCTCGTGGGACCGGGGCGACACGTTCCGCTTCGGTCTGGGCGGCGGCCAGGTGATCGCCGGGTGGGACCAGGGGGTGGCCGGTATGAAGGTCGGGGGCCGCCGTAAGCTGACCATCCCGCCCAGCCTGGGCTACGGCAAACGGGGGGCGGGCGCCGCCATCCGGGGCGACGAGACCTTGGTCTTCGTCGTCGACCTCATCGGCGTGGGTTAGGGCGTCCCGGGCGGCGGTTGGCCCGGTGCTGCCAGCAGGCGTGGTGCCAGTGCCGGCGCAGCTCGGGCGTTCTCGTGGGTACCACCACCAGGTGGCCGAGCCCGACCGCGATGTCCTGGTTGCAGCCGGGGCACAGGTAGACCTTGCGGGCTTCGTAGGGCTGGGCCCGCCTGACCTCGACCTCCCCACCGGTGTCCCCGCCGGTGTCCTCGCCGGTGTCCCCGCCGGTGTCCTCGCCGGTGGTCACCTCCGCTCGCGTGCCCAGTCCACCAGGTCGGAGGCCCCCCGGGTGTTGACCACCCGCTCGACCGGCACCTGGCAGCGGGCTGCTCGCGAGCAGCCGTTGGGGAGCCACTCGAGCTGGCCGGGGGCGTGGGCGTCGGTGTCGATCGAGAACCAGCACCCGGCCTCGACCGCTTGGGCGAGCAGGCGCAGGGGCGGGTCGAGGCGCTCGGGCCGGCAGTTGATCTCCACCGCCGTGCCGCTCTCGGCGCACGCCGCGAAGACCGCGGCGGCGTCAAAGGTCGACTCCGGCCGGGCCCGGGCCGTGAGCAGGCGCCCCGTGCAGTGGCCGAGGATGTCGGTGCGGGGGTTGGTCACGGCCGCCACCATTCGCCTGGTCATCTCGGGAGCGTCCATGCGCAGCTTGGAGTGGACGCTGGCCACTACCACGTCGAGCCGGTCGAGCAGTTCGTCCTCCTGGTCGAGCGAGCCGTCGTCGAGGATGTCGACCTCGATCCCGGTGAGGACCCGGAACGGGGCGAGCACCTCGTTGGTCTCGGCCACCACGTCGAGCTGCTGGCGCAGCCGGTCGGCCGACAGGCCGCGGGCAACGGTCAGCCGGGGCGAGTGGTCGGTGAGCACGACGTACTCGTGGCCCAGGGCACGCGCCGCCAGGGCCATCTCCAAGATGGGGCTGCCGCCGTCGGACCAGTCCGAGTGGGTGTGGCAGTCGCCCTTCAGGGCGGCCCGGTAGGCGCCCGCGGCTTCGTCGTCGGCGGCCACGCTCTCGCCGATCTCCTCCTCAAGCTTGGCCAGGTAGGCGGGCACGCCACCGGCCAGTGCCTCGGCCACCACCGTCTCGGTCACCTGGCCAATGCCCGGCAGGTCCCGCAGTCGCCCAGCGGCACTGCGCCGGGCCACCTCCTCGGCCCCGAGGTCGCGCAAGGTGGCGGCCGCCCCCCGGAACGCCCTGACCCGGTAGGTCGGCGCCCCCGTGCGTTCGAGCAGGTAGGCGATGCGTTCGAGGGCGGCGAGGGGGTCGAGAGTGTCCACCTCAGCGGGAGCGTACCGCCGGCCCGCGGGAGCCGGGCCTGGGTGGGGCGGTCAGCTCGGGGCGGCGCACAGCTCGGTGTGCAGCTTCTCGCTCTCGGGGCTGGGCCTCAGGTCGAACTCGCCGAGGCGGCCCACCAGGGACTTGAAGGCGGCGTCGGCCTGGTCGGGCTGGGAGAGCTTGGCGTGCAGGCGCATGACCCGCCGGTAGAGCTGCTCGGCCAAGGGGTCGACCTCGATGGCCCGCTCGAGAGCGGCCAAGGCGGCTTTGACTTCACCGGCCCGACCCCGGGCGCCGGCCAGCGAGACCAGGACGTCCACCGCCCGGCCTCGTAGGTCCTCCCGGCAGGCTCGCACCCACGGCCAGCCGGCGGTGGCCAGGAGGTCCCCGGTGTAGAGGTCGGCCGTGTCCTGGAGCTGGTCGGGCCAGTCGTGGTTCTCGCTGCTGGCCGCAGCCTCGGCTCGCGCCAGCGCGCCCTCGAACTCCCACAGGTCGACCTCGAACACGGGCTCGACCTTGTACTGGTCGCCCTCGCGTTCGATGACTTTCAGGTCGGGGTCGCCGGTAACCGTTCGCAACCGGCTGCGGAGGTTGCCGAGAGCCGTCCAGAACCACTCCGAGCCTCGCCGGCCGTCGACCTCGGGCCACAGGGTCTCGGTGGCCTGCTCCAGCGTGGTGCCCTCGGGGTGGAGGAGGTAGAAGGCCAGGAGCTCCTTGGCCTTGCCCCGCAGCCCGGCCCTCACCTCCTTGCCCCGAGCCTCGATCCGGTAGGCCCCGAGCATGTTGACCCGGACCAGGGCGGTGTCGGCCGCGATCGCAGTGAACCGGCTGACAGGGGCGATCGGCGGTTCCTGGGCCGGATCGCTGCGGGCCGCGGCCAGCAGCTCGAGGAGGGGCGAGGCGGGGTCGCGCTCGAAGGTGAACAGCCGGGTGCCGACCAGGTCGGTCGTGTTCGTGTTCGGGGCCACGCTCTCGACCCGGCCACCCCGCAGCCGCACCTGGGTGAAGCCCTCCACCGGCGGGCCGGCTACGACCGCGACCATGCCCACCCGGGCGCCGTCCTCGATGGTCTCGGCCAGCCGGGAGGCTTCCGTGGCGTCGAGCGTGGCCGACGTGAGGACGAGGAAGGGCATCAGCTCGTCCGGTCGGCCGGCCCGGAAGGCCCAGAAGTCCGGCACCCCGGCCTCGGCGATGGCCTTGGAGCGCCGGGCCGCCTCCGCCTGCACGCCCTTCAGGACCGCAGCCGTGTCGCGACTGCGGCCCAGCCCGGGGAACGCCGGCGTGTCGGCAAACAGCTCTCCGATGACGATCGCCCCGGCGGCCGTCGGCGGGTTGGCCATCAGGAGGGAGATGACCAGCGAGCGCAGGGCGGACCGGGCCGCCGGGCCCTCGAGGTTGAGGTGGCCGGACTCGCTGAGCCTCAGCACTACCTCGTTGCCGTCGCGCTCGCCCACGGCGACGGCGTCGGCCCGGGGGGCCGGGGTGCGTGATCCCTTGCGGCCCGGGCCCGCCGGTCGGGCGCCCGAGAACAGGTCGAGCCTCCGGACGACGGGCCCCGCGAACGGCTCCTCATGGCGCAGCCCGGGGGCCGGTGGTCCAACCTGGCGGCGCCGGCGGTAGCGGGCCCGGGCGCGCGTCACGGCCTCGGCCACCCCCCGGGCCAGGGTGGGGCCGACGACCAGACCGTCGAGGACGAGAGCGAGCGTCGTGGCGTCGTCCTCGGGGCCGTCCTCGGGGCCGCCCTCGTCGCGGGCCTGGGGCCGGGCCTCGGGCCGGGCCTCGGGCTTGACTTCCACCCCGGCCGGGGCGGGTCGTCCGGGGTGGCGCTCCGGGCGCCGCCGGCCCTCACCGCCGGGGGGCTGGGCCCGTCCGAGCCGTGGCCCACGGGGCCTCCGCCGGCCACGGGGCCTTCGGCGCTGGGGGCTTCCCTGTGGTCTTCGGCCGGCGGGATGCCGCTCTCGGCCGAAGAGCCACCGTCTCCCGGGCCGTCCCCGGCCATGTCGCGGGGCGCGCCCGCCGGCCCGCGCCCTTCGCCAGGGCCGGCGGTCTCGGGCCCCTTGGGCTCCCGATCGGCAGTGGCCGGCGGTGGACCGGTGCCCCCGGCGGCCACCGGAGGGGGGCCGGCGGCTGGGCCGTCGGGGGCCGAGCCGGGCTCGGGCCCGGGGACCGGGCTGTCGACCGCGCTTGGTCGGGTGCCGGCCGGTGCCGGGCTGGCGGCCGACCAGGTGGCCAGGGCATAAGTGACGGCCTCGGCCACCAGGGCCGGTACACGGTTGACCACGTCGTCGTGGAGACCACCCAGTCGGGACGCCTCCTGGCGCAGCTGGCCGGTCATGGCCTCCATGGCGGCCAGGGGCTGCCTGACGGCTTCGGACACAAGGCCCGACAGGTGGGCGCCCTCGCCCGTCGGGCCGTCGGCCCCCTCCCCCTGCTGGCCGGTGGCGGACACGGCCGCGGCCACCAACGCCGGCAGGTTCCCGCTGATCTCGTCGCCTGTGTCCCGCAACCGGTCGGCCTCTGACCGCAGCCGGCTGGCGGCCGCCTCCAGGTCGACCATGGACCGGGCGACGGCCTGCTCCACCGTTGCCTGCACGAGCTGCTCACCCGCCCCTGCGCCCCCGGCCCCAAGGGCGGAGGCCATGCCCTCCACCAGGGAGGGTAGTTGGGCGGTGATCTCGGTCCGCAGGGCGGCCATCCGGGCCGCCTCAGCCCGGAGCTGGGCGGCGGAGGCCTCGAAATCGGCCAGGGGCCCGGCGGTCACGGCCTCGACCATGGCGGGCACCGAGCGCAGGAGCTCGGCCCGCACCTCCGCCACCCGCTCGGCTTCGGCGGTGAGCTGGCGCGACGACTGCTCGAGTTGGGCGTAGGGGGCGGCGGCCGCCTCCTGGGTCAGCTGGGCGACGCTCCCCAGCAGGCGGTCGCGCAGGTCGCCCAGACCGCTTATCGACTCGGAGAGGCGGTCGGTGGCCGCCCGCAACGTCGGCGTGGTGACCTCGGCCACCAGGGCGGGGAGGGATTCCCCCAGCCCCAGCTGGACCTCCCGGGCGATGGCGTTCTGGACCAGGTCGGGCAGCTCCTGGGCGAGCGCCCGGCGCAGGGCCGGCTCCAGCATCCGGTCGAGGGCACCGGGCAGGGGCTTGGCCACCGCTTCGGTGAGCGCCGACGGGACGATCTTGCTGAACAGCTCGGGCAGGAGCTCGGGCAGCTTGGGGACGAGCGACTCGTCGAGCACCGTCGTGACGGCTGCCATCACGGCCTCGGGAAGACGTTCGGCCACGACCTCACGCAGGGCGCGGATCCGGGCCGTCTCCGCTCGCATGTCGGCCGCCGTGGACTCGATGTCGGCCAGCGAGACGGTCAGCTCCGGCCGGACGAGCTCACCCAGCAGGGCGGGGAGGCGGGCTGCCACCAGGGCAACCACCTCGGGGGTGACGACCTGGGCCACGACCGAGGGGAGGTTCTCACCGAGGCGCCGGCGCAGCTCCGGCTGCACCGCTTCGGCGACGGCCGCGGGCAACTGCTTCCCCAGGGCCTCGGCCACCAGCGACCGCATCTCGGGCTTCACCGCCTCGGCCACCAGTTCGGGGACCCGGCTGTTGAGGGCATCGAGGACACCCGGCTGGGCGGCGGCCGCCACCAATGCCGGTAGCTGGTCGGTCATCACGACCCTGACGATGGGCTCGACCAGCTCGCCCACCAGGCGGGGGAAGCGGACGGCCAGGGCCTCCTGGATCTGGGGCTGGATGGCGCTCATGACGCTCTCGGGCAGGCGCTCGGCCACCACCTCGCGCAGACCTCTCAGCTTGGCGGCCTCGTGGCGCAGCTCGGACGCCGCGCTCTCGGTCTCGGCCAGGGTCACGCTCAGCTCGGGGGTGACGGCCTCGGCCAGCATGGCGGGGAGGCGCTCGACCAGCAGGGAACCGACGGCCGGGCCGACGACTTCGGCCACGATGGCCGGCAGCCGGCTGCCCAGGACCTGGCGCAGCTCGGGCTGCACGGTCTCGGCCACCAGGAGGGGGAGACGCTCGGCCAGGGCCCGGCGTACCTCGGGGCTCACGATCTGGGCCACCAGCCCGGGCAGACGGTCGTCGAGAGCCTCCCTGACCTCGGGCCGGACGGTCTCGCTCACCAGGTGCGGGAGCCGGTCGGACAATGCCTGGCGCAGCTCGGGCTGGACCGTCTCGGCCACCAGGTGGGGCAACCGTTCGGCCAGCAGGCGCCTGACCTCGGGCCCGACGATCTGGCTGACCACTCCGGGCAGGCGCTCGTCGAGCCCGGCCCTGACCTCGGGCCGGACCGTGTCGGACACCAGTCTGGGCAGCTCGGCGGAGATCATGTCCCGTAGTTCGGGCGTCACCGCCTCCTGCACGGTCAGTGGGAGCCTCTCGGCCAGCACGCGGGTCAGCTCAGGCCGGACGGTGTCGGCTACCAGGTGGGGCAGCCGCTCGGCCAGCACCCGGCGCAGCTCGGGCTGCACGGCGGCGGCCGTGATGTCGGGCAGCCTCTCGGCCAGGAGCTGGCGGACCTCGGGCTGGACGGTGTCGGCCACCATCACGGGCAGCCAGTCCGAGACGAGCTGGCGTACGTCGGGGCTGACGTGGGTGGCGACGACTGCGGGGAGCTGGTCGGCCAGCGCCCGCCTCAGCTCGGGGGCCATGGCCTCGGCGATCAGGGGCTGGAGGCCCTTGCCGAGCTGGGCCTTGAGCTCGGGCTGCACGACGTCGAGGACGAGGTCATGGAGGTGGTGCGAGATGGCGTCCTGGAGCTCGCGCAGGCGGGCCGTCTCGGCCACGAGGTCGGCGGCCAGGCTCGACATCTGGGTGAGGGCCGTCTGGAGCTCGGCCGTCCGGGCACCGGCGATGTCGACGAACACTGACTGCTGGCGGGCCACGGTGGCGGCCAGCGACTCCACCTGGTCGTGAAGGTGACCCAGCTCGCTGCGCAACCAGTCGGCGTCGTCATCTACGCGGCCCGGTGGCCGCGGGACGGGCACGGGCGGCGGGGCGGCCGGGGCCGGAGGCGGGGGGGGCGGAGGAGGCGGGGCGAACTCGATGTCACCGGCGGCACGCCCGTTGGGGGCTTCCCCTGACGCGGGTGTGGCGGTGGGCCGGGACCGGCCGCCCCGCCCCGCCTCCCGGGTGCCAGTGGCTGCGGTCGCGGCCGGGGGCGAGTCCCGGGCTACGAGGTGGACCGGCCGGGGCCCGCGGGCCCAGACCTCGGGGCAGCTACCGAAGCGACCCTCGCACACCACCTTGCACTCGGTGCACTCGCAGGCCGTAGCCCCGGCCTGCATGGGGTGGTTGCAGCCTTCGGCGATCTGGCAGCCGAACTCGTGGCACCAGCCCACCGGTCAACGCCTCCCCTGGGGGCTCACGCTCAGCCCCCGGCCTGCGCCGGGGGGAGCGAGCAGTGACGGACCAGGCACCGGGACATGTTACCGACAGGTAGTTCGCTCCCGACCGCCCGGGCCCACGGGCCCGGCCTGGGCCGGTCCAGACAGGTCTGAGCGCGTCGGCTATGCCACGTGGGGTGGTGGCCTGCTTGACTGTGTGGCCATGACCTTGTGGGGAGGAGCCGGCGACGATGGGCCGGCCTGGAAGGAGCGCCTGCCGCTGATCGGGGCGGTGGCCGTCGGAGTGCTGGTGGTGGTCGGCCTGGCCGTTTTCCTGCTGTGGCCCTCGCAGGGCGGCGGGGGCTCGAGCGACGGCCCGCCGCCGGGCACCGGTGGAGGTGGCCGGATCGTCTTCGTCAGCGACCGGGACGGCAACTACGAGATCTATGCCATGAACGGCGACGGGTCCGACCAGGTGCGGCTAACCCGCAACCAGAGCGCTGACTCCTACCCCCGGTGGTCCCGCGATGGCACCAAGATCGTCTACGAGAGCAACCGGGACGGCAACAGCGAGATCTACGTGATGAACGCCGACGGCTCCGACGAGCGGCGCCTGACCAACAACCAGTCCGAGGACCTCATCCCCGACTGGTCGCCGGACGGCACCCGCATCGTCTTCGTCAGCGATCGCGACGGGAACTTCGAGATCTACGTGATGAACGCCGACGGGACGGGCCAGACCAGGATTACCAACCATCCCGACGCCGACTTCTCGCCCCGCTGGTCACCCGACGGCTCTCGGATCGTCTTCCAGAGCAGCCGCGACGGCGCGTCGGAGATCTACACGATGAACCCCGACGGCTCGGGCATCGTGCGACTGACCAACAACGAGGCCACCGACGAGCTTCCCTCGTGGTCCCCCGACGGCCGGATGATCGCCTTCCAAAGCGCCCGGGACGAGGCGACCAAGGTCTACGTGATGAACGCCGACGGCTCCAACCAGCGCAAGCTCACCAGCGGGCGGACTGCGGAGTTCGCGCCGACGTTCTCTCCAGACGGCACATTCGTCGCCTTCCAGAGCAACCGGCAGACCACTTCGGACCTGTTCGTGGTCGGCCTCGACGGCCGGGGCAGCGCCACCCTGACGAACAACCGGTCGGGCGACTTCGTGCCCCACTGGCGCCCAGAGCCCGCACCCCCCAACCTCGCGCCTCTAACCACGGCCCCCGTCCCCACCACCGTCCGGGGCGCCACCACGACAACCGTACGAGGGGCGACCACGACTACTGGGGCCGTCACGACCACTACTCGCCTAGGCGCGGCCACCACCACGACCACCCGACCCTGAACGAGGGGCTCGCTTCAAGTTGCCCGTCGCGCTCCGGATTGTGGACCGGCTGACGCAACCGCCTAGTCTCAAGGCCCAGATGCAGCCGGCTCTCCGTAGTTCCGAAAATGCTGGCCGCCGTAGCCGTTTCGCCGCCTACGTCGCTCTGACCAAGCCGCGGATCATCGAGCTGCTGCTGGTCACGACGGTCCCGACCATGGTCGTGGCCCAGCGCGGCATGCCCCCGTTGTGGCTCATCGCGGCGACGCTCGTCGGCGGGGCCCTGGCCGCGGGCGGGGCCAACGCCCTCAACATGTACATCGACCGCGACATCGACCGTCTGATGGCCAGGACGAAGAGCCGGCCGCTGGTCACCGGAGAGATCACGCCCCGCAACGCCCTGATCTTCGCCTTGGCCCTCGAGACGGTGGCCGCCGTCGAGCTGTGGGTGCTGGTGAACCCTCTCAGCGCCGTGCTGGCGGTGAGCGCCACCCTCTTTTACGTGTTCGTCTACACCATTTGGCTCAAGCGCACCTCCACCCGCAACATCGTCATCGGCGGGGCGGCCGGCGCCGTTCCCGTCCTGGTGGGCTGGGCCGCGGTCACTGGTTCGTTGGACTGGGCCCCGGTGGTGCTCTTCGCCGTGATCTTCGTGTGGACGCCGCCCCATTTCTGGGCCCTCGCCATCCGCTACCGCGAGGACTACGCGGCGGCCGACGTGCCCATGTTGCCGGCGGTGGTGAGCTTGGCGGCCACGGCCAAGCGCATCCTGGCTTACACCCTGGCCCTGTGGGCCACGACCCTCCTGTTCTACTGGGTGGGGGCCATGGGGCTGCTCTACCTGGGGGCGGCCGTGGCCCTGGGAGCATTGTTCACCCTGCACGCCTACCGGCTGTCCCGCGACGCCAGCCCGGAGCGAGCCATGCGCCTCTTCGGTTACTCGATCACCTACGTCAGCTTGCTGTTCGGGGCGATGGCCCTCGACCAGCTCATCCCGACGTAGATGGCCGTGACGTGCGCCGGGAGGCCCCAGGATTGTTGGCCGCGGCGGGCGGCTGTATAGAGTCCGGCCGGGATGGCGTTGACACAGACGAGCCCTGAGAACGTAGCCCCCGAGGCGCCCAAGACGGGGCTCAGCGCGCCCGCACCCTCGATGGGACCGGGGGCTGGCGGCAACGACCACAAGGTGGTCGGCACCGAGTACCTGGTGATGGCCGTCCTCTTCCTGGTGGCCGGGGGCGTGCTGGCTCTACTCATGAGGGCCCAGCTCGTGTCCCCTGACGGGGACCTGTTCACCGACCGCCAGTACCGCACCCTCTTCACGTTCCACGGCACCTTCTCGGTATTCCTGTTCCTGGTACCGCTGTGGGTCGGCCTGGCCACCCTGGTCGTGCCGCTGCAGATCGGCTCCGCCCGCCTGGCTTTCCCCCGCCTGCAGACGATGGCGTTGTGGATGACCTTCTCGGCCGGGGCACTGGTGATCGCCGCCGCCTTCGTTCAGGGGGCCAACCGCCTCACCAGCGGATGGTCGCTGGCCGACCCCTATCCCGCGGGCAACGACTTCCGCGGGGAGGCGGTCGAGTTCCTGGTGCTGGGGGTGGCCCTGGCCTTGGCCGCGGCCGTGCTGGCGGCCGCCAACCTGATCACCACGATCGTCAAGTTCCGTGCCCCGGGCCTGACACTGCGCCGGCTCCCGCTCTACTCGTGGTCGGTGCTGGTGTCGGGGATCGTCCTGCTGCTGGCGGCGCCGGTCCTGATTGCCGCCATGGGCATGGCCTACGTCGACCACCACTACGGCTCGGAGATCTTCTCGGGGCTCACGTCCAACCGAGGTGGTAACCCCCTGGCGTGGTCGAGGGTGTTCTGGTTCGGCGCCTACCCGCTGCTGTGGGCCCTGCTGATCCCCGCCCTGGGGGCGGTGTCCGAGATCCTGCCCGTCTTCGCCCGGCGACCCATTGCCGACCGCCCGAAGGCCATCGCCGCGCTGGGCGCGGTCGGCGTCCTGTCCTTCGTGGGCTGGGGCAGCGAGGTGACCAACATCCCGGCCGCTCGCTGGATATTCGTGCTGGGCGCCTTGGCCGTGCTCTTGCCCGTGGCCTCCCTGGTCGTGAACTGGCTGCTCACCCTGCGAGCCGGGGCCAAGGCGGGGACCTCCCGGGAGGGCCTGCTGGCCGCTCCCATGGTGCACGTCCTCGGCTTTGTCTCGGTCCTGGCCGTCGGGCTGGGCGCGGGCGCCATCTCGGCCCTCGACGCCACCGGCGACCTCCACCGCAACTACTGGCAGGTGGGCCAGCAGCACATGCTCTACTTCGTCCCCACCCTCCTGGCGGCCGCCGCCGCCCTCCACTACTGGGCGCCCAAGGTGTGGGGCCGCCACCTCTCGGGGGGGCTGGGCCGCCTCGAGGTCCTTCTCCTGGCGGGCGGGGCCCACCTCAGCTTCCTGCCCGCCCTGGTCCTGGGCCTCCAGGACATGCCCGTGCGTACCAGCACCTACTCCTCGGGGGACGACTGGCAGATCGCCAACATGCTCATGAGCCTGGGCAGCGTCGTGCTCGTGCTCGGGGCCTTCGCCGTGGTGCTCAACGTGCTCTTCAGCGTGGTCCTGCGCCGGGGGGCGCGGGCGGCCCGCGACCCCTGGGGCGGGCACACCCTCGAGTGGGCCACCACGTCGCCCCCGCCTCGCCACAACTTCGACGAGCTGCCCGAGGTGCGCTCGGCCACCCCCCTGCTCGACCTGCGTCCGCCGGAGGCCAACTGATGGCGCTCGTCCAGACCTCGTCCTATGGGGCCGCCCCCCTAACGGGCAAGGGCGTCGCCCCGCCGCCGCCGCCCGACGCCGTTCCGGCCAACACCAACGTGGTCGGCACGCTGCTGGTGTTGGTGGCCGACGCCATGGTGCTCGGCACCCTGCTGGCCGTCTGGTGGGTCATCAAAGCAGGTTCTCCGTCTTGGCCGCCCCCCGGTGTCCGGGTCAACACCTACATCCCGTCCGTCGTCGCCATCACGGCTGCCATGAGCGCCATCAGCATGCAGTGGATGGTGTCGAGCATCCGCCGCAACGACCAGCGCAGCGCCGGGGCGGCCTTGGGCCTCACCCTGGTGTTCGGCGTCTCGATCGTCACCGTGCAGTGGTACTACCTCGACACGATCGGTTTCGGCACCGCCGAGCACGCCTACGGCACGATGTTCCACCTTCTCATCGGCTACCACCTGCTGCACATGGCCATCGCCGTGGGGGCGCTGGTGGTGGTCGGGTCCCGGGCCATGGCCGGTCACTTCGGGCGCTTCGGCTACGACCCCCTCAAAGCCGTGTCCGCCCTGTGGCAGTACTCCAATGTCGCCTGGCTGGCCATCCTGTCCGCCCTGTTCCTCTTCTCGGCCCTCTCTTAGCTCCCGATGATCACCCAGCCCGCAAAGGTCTTCCTCCCCCTGGTCGCCATCGGCGGCGT
The DNA here is from genome assembly GCA_040754375.1 of Actinomycetota bacterium. NCBI lineage: Bacteria > Bacillati > Actinomycetota > Actinomycetota bacterium. The sequence goes on along the minus strand of JBFMCT010000034.1, from coordinate 16,951 downwards.
GGCCGCGGTCGTGTACGCCATCGTGACCGGTGACCATGTCGGCGTGTCGCTCTGGCTGGTTCTGGCCGTGGCCGCCCTCGCGGGCGCGGTGGTCATCACGACGGCCCGCGACGGCGAGTTCGTGGCCCCCGTCCCGGCCGACGCCCCGGCGCCGGGCTGGCGGCCCATCGCCCCCGTGCGCCTCCCCGGAGGCCCGGCCTGGCCCGCCATCGCCGCCCTGGGTGCCGGGGTGTCCACCGCTGCCCTGGTGATCGGGCCGGCGGCCGCCGTCCCCGGCATCGGCCTACTGGCCTTCGCCACCGTCGGCTGGATCGCCAGCGTCGCGTCCGACCGCACCCGGCGGGTAACCAACCTCATGCCCATCGGCATCCCCGTCGTGGGCCTTCTGGCCATCGCCAGCGTCATGTTCTTCACGTCCCGCATCCTGCTGGCCCTGCCCGTCCTGGGGGCAACGTGGACCGCGCTCGGCATCGCCGTGCTCATCCTCGGGTTCGCCAGCCTGGTGGCCTACAGGCCGGCCATGTCGTCGAAGTCGCTGCTTGCCGGGTTGGTAGTCCTGACCGCCCTCATGGTCGTCGGCGGCACGATCGCCGGCATTATCGGCCAGCGCGAGATCCACGCCCACCACACCGGCCCCGACCCCATCCGGGTCTCGTCGATCGACATCGCCTTCGACACCGAAGAGATCACCCTCCCGGCCAACGAAGAGGTCGTGATCAGTTACGACAACAAGGACTCGGTGCCCCACAACATCGCCATCTACCGCAACCCCGAGTTCTCGGGCCTGGCCATCTTCCAGGGAGCGGTCATCACGTCCAGCCGGATCGACTACCGCTTCACCGCCCCTGCAGCCGGCACCTACTGGTTCCGCTGTGACATCCACCCGCTCATGCAGGGCGTGGTGACGGTCGCCTGAATTGGACGCCTGGCGTACTCGCGGACGACAGTGGGGGACCGTCCGATGACCCTTGCCCCCCTGTTCACGAAAGGCGTCCCCGCACTGTGATCACGCGGCTACGAAAGGGCGCGCGGCGCGGCGTCCTGGCCGTGCTGCCGCTGGTGGCCCTGGCCGCCTGCGCCAAAGACGCCCCCCAGGACACGCTCCAGCCCAAGGGGCCGGTGTCCCGCCAGGCCGATGACCTCATCAACCCGGTCTTCTGGGTGGCCGCAGTCGTGTTCGTGCTCGTCCAGGGACTGGCGATCTACGCCGTCATCAAGTTCCGCCAGCGCGACGACGACTCCCCCGAGCCCGTCCAGGTCCACGGCAACACCCGCCTCGAGGTGGCGTGGACGCTGGCCCCCGCCCTCGTCCTGCTCATCATCGCCGTTCCCACCATCCGGACCATCTTCGACCTTTCCCGCACTCCCGACAACGCCCTCAACGTCACGGTCGTCGGCCACCAGTTCTGGTGGGAGTACCGCTACGACGACTTCGACATCGTCACGGCCAACGAGCTCTACATACCCGCGGGCCGCTCGGTGGCCATCACCCTCGAAGGCAACCCGGCCGACGTCATCCACTCGTTCTGGGTGCCGTCGCTGGCCGGCAAGCAGGACATCATCCCCGGTCGCACCAACAAGATGCACTTCAGTGCCGACGCCCCCGGTGTCTACCTGGGCCAGTGCACGGAGTTCTGTGGCCTGTCCCACGCCAACATGCGCAACCGGGCCATCGCCCTTCCGCCCGCCGAGTTCGACGAGTGGGTGCGCAACCAGCAGGCCCCGCCCCGCGAGCCCGCGGCCGGTACCGATGCCGAGGATGGCTTCCTGCTGTTCACGGCTAAGGGTTGTGCCGGGTGCCACACCATCTCGGGTGTCTCCACCGGCAACGCCGGCCCTGATCTGACCCACTTCGCCAGCCGGTCCACCTTCGCCGGGTCGATGTTCGACACGACCCCGGCCAACCTGCGGACGTGGCTGGACAACCCGCCGGGGGTCAAGCCGGGCGCCAAGATGCCTGCGCTGGGCCTCACCGACGACGAGATCACCAAGCTGATCGCCTATCTGGAGATCCTTCAGTGACAACAGACCTGCTCCGCCCCGTCCTGGCAGGTAACGCCCGTTCGTTGGCCGATCACCTCGACGGGCCCGGGGGCCTCTGATGGCCATCGTCACCCAGCCCGAGTCGTCGAGCCCGGCCGAGCTGCCGCCCCCTCCGGGGTCGGCCCGCCCGGCCCCCCTGCGGCTGCTGCGCCGTCCCACCGACCCCCGAGGTGTGTGGGGGTGGATGACCACGGTCGACCACAAGAAGATCGGGATCATGTACTCGGTCACGGCCTTCATCTTCTTCATCATCGGAGGGGTCGAGGCACTGATGCTCCGGGTGCAGTTGGGCACCCCGGACAGCACGTTCCTGTCGGCCGAGGCCTACAACCAGATCTTCACCATGCACGGCACGACCATGATCTTCCTGGTCGTCATGCCCCTGTCGGCCGGTCTGGCCAACTACCTCTTGCCCCTGATGGTGGGGGCGCGCGACGTCGCCTTCCCCCGTCTGAACGCCTTCGGCTTCTGGGTCTTCCTGGCTGGCGGACTGTTCATGTACTCCAGCTTCTTCCTGGGTGGGGCACCCAACGGGGGCTGGTTCGGTTACGCCCCCCTGAGCCGGCTGACACCCGGGCACAACATGGACTACTGGGTGTTCGGCCTCCAGATCCTGGGCATCGCGTCCCTTACGGGTGCCATCAACCTCATCGTCACGGTGATCAACCTCCGTGCCCCGGGCATGACGCTGTTCCGCATGCCGATCTTCGTGTGGATGTCGCTGGTGGCTCAGTTCCTGCTGCTGTTCGCCCTCCCCGTCATCACCGTGGCCCTGTTCCTGCTCATGTTCGACCGCCAGTTCGGGGCCAACTTCTTCAACGCCCAGGCGGGGGCCGACCCGTTGCTGTGGCAGCACCTCTTCTGGCTGTTCGGCCATCCGGAGGTCTACATCCTCATCCTGCCGGCCATGGGCGTGGTCTCGGAGATCCTGCCCGTGTTCAGTCGTAAGCCCCTGTTCGGCTACCAGGTGATGGTGATCTCCGGTATCGCCATCGGCTTCATCGGCTGGGGGGTATGGGCCCACCACATGTTCGCCACCGGGATCGGCCCCGTGGCCACGTCGGCGTTCTCGGCGTCGACAATGTTCATCGCCGTGCCAACGGGGGTGAAGATCTTCAACTGGTTGTCGACCATGTGGAAGGGAAAGATCCGCGCCACCTCGCCGATGCTCTTCGCCGTCGGCTTCGTCACCATGTTCACGATCGGTGGGCTGTCGGGCGTGACCCACGCCATCGTCCCCCACGACACCCAGCAGACCGACACCTACTACATCGTCGCCCACTTCCACTACGTGCTGTTCGGCGGGTCGATCTTCGGTCTGTTCGGGGGCATCTATTACTGGTGGCCGAAGTTCACCGGCAAGCTGCTATCGGAGACGCTCGGCAAGTGGCAGTTCTGGCTCATGCTGGCCGGGTTCAACCTCACGTTCGGCCCGTTCCACATCCTCGGCCTCCAGGGCATGCCCCGGCGCGTGTACACCTATCCCGACGGGATGGGCTGGAACTTCTGGAACATGGCGGCCACGGTCGGGTCGTTCATGATCGCCTTGGCCGTGCTGGTGTTCATGGTCAACGTCTGGAAGGCCCGCAAGAGCCCGCTCGTGCCCGAGGACCCCTGGGATTCCCGTACGCTGGAGTGGTCGATCCCCTCGCCGCCGCCGGAGTACAACTTCGCCAAGATCCCCGTGGTCACCGCCCGTGACGACTGGTGGCACCAGAAGTACGAGGAAGACGAGAACGGGCGGGCCGTCAGGCGCAAGGAGATGGCGCCCGACGTCGTGGCCCTCCTCGGCCGGCGTTCTTCTGCGGTGGCCGTCGCTGACGGGCCCCCGCCCCCTGGCGGCGAGGGTGCGGGCGACGAGGCCACCACCGGCACCGGGAGTGGCGAAGGCGACGACACCGGCGACCACACCGGCGACCACACCGGCGACCACACCGAGCACATCCACATGCCGTCGCCCTCCTATTGGCCGCTCGTGTCGTCCTTGGGCCTGCCCGTGCTGAGCTACGGCCTCATCTACCAGTACCTGCCCGTCAGCGTGTTGGGCGGGCTGTGGATCCTGGGCAGCCTCTATGCCTGGGCCCTGGAGCCGTCGACCGCCCCCGAGGAGCCCGAGCCCGAGCTGTCCAGCTCGACCGAGCTGGCTCCCGTCTCACAGGGGACCGACTGATCATGGCTGCACCCACCAAGACCGAAGAGCACGGGGCCGCTCACGGCGACGCGGGCGGCGCCAACCACCCGCCCAGCACCACCGGGTTGTCCAACGAGAAGGTGGCGATGTGGGCCTTCCTGGGCTCCGAGTGCCTCCTGTTCGGTGCGCTGATCTCGGTCTACCTGCTCTACAAGGGCCAGGACCCCGAAGGGGCCATCACCCCCCACGACGTCTACGACATCCCGTTCACCTCGGTCAGCACGTTCGTGCTCCTCATGAGCAGCCTCACGATGGTGCTGGCGCTGGCTGCCATCCAGCGGGGCGAGCACCGCCGGTGCCGGGTCTGGTTGCTCACCACCGCCGCCTTGGGTGCCACGTTCGTGGGGGGCCAGGCCTACGAGTTCACGGTCTTCATCCAGGAGGGGGTGACCCTCAGCTCCAGCCTCTTCGGCAGCAGCTTCTATGCCCTCACCGGGTTCCACGGGGTGCACGTGACCCTCGGGGTTCTGATGTTGTTGTCGCTCTACAGCCTGTCCATGAAGGGCAAGCTGCCCAAGGAGCGGGCCGAGTCAGTCGAGCTGGTCGGCCTCTACTGGCACTTCGTCGACATCGTCTGGATCGTCCTGTTCACACTGGTGTACCTGATCAAGTGACCGACGTGACCCACTCCCAAGAAGCGGGCGAGCCCGAGGCCGAGCACGCGGGCGGCCACGACGACCACGACGGCGAGCAGCACCATCTCAGTGACTGGCAGTACATCAAGATCGCCTTGTTCCTGGCCGTGGTCACCCTCATCGAGGTGGTCATCTACTACTTCGAGGACCTGGGCGACCTCCTGACGGTCATGCTGATCGTCCTGTCGGCCATCAAGTTCGGGGTCGTGGTGCTGTGGTTCATGCACCTCAAGCAGGACAGCCGGCTGTTCCGGCGATTGTTCGTCACCGGCCTGATACTGGCGTTTGCCATCTACGCCATCGTCCTCACCGTTTCCGGGGTGTGGAGCCGCTGATGCTGGCGGCCACCGCTCCTGCCACGGCGGAGCGGGCGGGCTTCCCGGCGTGGCACTTCCACGCCGACGTGTGGGTGCTGGTGGCCCTCTTGGTGGGTGCCTATGTGCTCGCCCTGCGGGCCTACTCGGCCCGCACGGGCCGGCCCGCGGCCACCCGCCGCCAGAAGACCGCCTTCGCGGGGGCCGTCCTCACCATCTTCATCGCCTCGGACTGGCCGGTCCACGACGTGGCCGAGGGTTATCTCTACAGCGCCCACATGGTCCAGCACATGCTGATGACCCTGATCGCCGCCCCCCTTTTCCTGCTGGGCACGCCTGAGTGGATGGCCCGGCGCATCCTGTCGCCGCCCTGGCTTCTGCGCACCGTCAAGACGGTGGCCAAGCCGGTGCCCAACCTCATCCAGGCCAACACCATCTTGGTCCTCAGCCACTGGCCCCTCATCGTCGAGGGAACCGTCGAGTTCCACCCTCTGCACTTCGTGGCCCACGCCGTGCTGCTGACCTCGGCCCTGTTGATGTGGATGCCGGTCGTGAGCCCCCTGCCCGAGGTGCCCCGCCTACCCCCGCTGATGCAGATGCTGTACCTGTTCCTCCAGACGATCGTGCCCACCGTGCCGGCCTCGTTCCTGACCTTCGGGGAGGGCCTGCTCTACAAGGTCTACGGGGAGTTCCCCCGGCTATGGGGCATCAGCGCCATCACCGACCAGCAGGTGGCGGGCTTGGTCATGAAGATCGGGGCTGGGCTCTACCTGTGGGCGGTGATCATCGTGATCTTCTTCCGCTGGTACGAACGCGAGGAACGCCAGGCCCGCAACGTCCTCGTCTGGGAAGACGTGGAGCGCGAGCTCGACGAGCTCGAGAGACCGGGTGCCGGCAACCGCTAGTGACCCATTAGGGGCGGACGGCGGTGACCACGGCGTCGACCACGTCGACCTCGGTCCCGTCGGCCATGGGGCTGCGTAGCTTGACGGTGTCGGCCCGCGTGACGGTCAGGCCGAGGGCCTCCAGCTCGGCTCGGGCCAACGCCGGTTGGAGCAGGATCTCGGGGTCTTGGGGCCCGCCCGTGCCCTCGGTGAGGTTGGCCAGGTCGTAGGTGACCAGTACGAGCCGCCCGCCGGGAGCCAGGGCGGCGGCCACGCTCCGGTAGAGGGCGGCCCGCTCGGGGGGCCGGGGGTGGAAGAAGGCGGCCAGGACGAGGTCGAAGCGCCCCGCGGGGAGGCGCAGGGCGTGCACGTCGGCCTGGACGAAGGCGATCCGGTGGCCTTCCTCGCGGGCCCGGGCCTGGGCCCGAGCCAGACCGGTGGCCGCGAAGTCGACGGCCACCACCTGCCATCCCTCCGACGCCAGCCAGGCCGCGTGGCGCCCCTCCCCGGTGGCCAGGTCGAGCGCCACCCCCGGCGCCCGCGGCCCGACCTCGGCCACGACCAGCCGGTTCGGGCCTCGCACGAAGGTCTGCTCGCTCGCCGCGTAACGCTCTTCCCACCCATGACGGTCCATGGCCGGACATCCTGCCCCCCGCCGCCACCGGGCGTCGGGTTCGGCGGGGCGGGGCCGGGCGGGGCAGAATCCCACGATGTCCGGGGACCATGGCCACCCAGCGGCGACCCCGGGCCCCGTGCCCCCGAAGGTCCGTCGCATCCTGGTGGCGGCCGTCGCCCCCGCCCTGCTGGCCACGCTCATAGGCCTGGTGCTGCTGTGGCCCTCGGGTGACGGTCCCGACCGTCCCTCGGTCCTGGGCGGGGCTGTCGAGCTGGAGACGGCCACGGTCGAGAACGTGCGTCGTTCGCCGTGCATGTTCGGGCCCGAGGACCGGACGGTGTGCCAGAACGCCACCCTGCGCATCACCAGCGGCCCCGACGAGGGGTCCCAGATAACCCTCGACATCAGCGAGGGACCGGGTAACCCGAGCCTGCGCACCGGGGACGGCATCGTCGTGGGCCGGGCCACCGACCCCGTGCAAGGGACGCTCTATTACTTCGCCGACTACCAGCGGCGGGCCCCCCTGCTGGTGCTGGCCGCCCTGTTCACGGTCGTGGTCGTGGCCATCGGGCGCATGCGGGGAGTAGCCGCCCTGGTCGGGCTGGCCGTCACCTTCTTCGTGCTCGTCAGGTTCGTCATACCGGCGATGCTGGAAGGCAGCAGCCCGCTCCTGGTGGCCATCGTGGGGTCGGCGGCGGTGATGTTCGTCGTCATGTACCTGGCTCACGGCTTCAACGCCAAGACGACCACCGCCCTCTTGGGCACGCTGGCCAGCCTGGCCATCATCGCTCTACTGGCCGGGGCCTTCCTGGACGCGGCCCGGATCTTCAACCTGGGTAGTGAGGAGGCCACATTCCTGCAGATCAGCGCCTCCCAGGTCGACTTGCGGGGCCTGCTGCTGGGCGGGATCATCATCGGCTCGCTGGGCGTGCTCAACGACGTGACCGTGACCCAGGCGTCGGCCGTGTGGGCCCTTCGGGCCGCCGACCCGACAGCCGGGCCGATGGCGCTCTACCGCCTGGCCATGCGGGTGGGCCGCGACCACATCGCCTCGACGGTGGACACCCTGGTGTTCGCGTACGCCGGGGCCTCGCTGCCCCTGCTGCTGCTGTTCACGCTGGCCAGCCGGCCGGTGGGTGACGTGCTTACCGGGGCCCTGATCGCCGAGGAGATCGTACGGACGCTCGTGGGCAGCATCGGCCTGGTGGCGTCGGTGCCCATCACCACCGGCCTGGCCGCGGCGGTGGCCAGTAAAGCCCGACCGCCGGGCCCCCCGGCCCGACTACCGTCCGAGGGATGATCGACGCCCGGCGGCTCCGTACCGAGCCCGACGCCCTCAAGGCCGCTCTCGGCCGCCGGGGGGTCGACGCCTCCGCCCTCGACAAGGCGGCCGCCCTCGACGAGCGGTGGCGCCATCTCACCGCCCGCCAGGAGTCGGTCAGGGCCCAGGTCAAGGCCCTGTCCAAGCAGGTGGGGGAGGCTCGGCGGGCCGGGGACGCGGAGGCCGCCGAGGCCGCCACGGCCGAGAGCCGGCGCCTGGGTGACGAGGAGAAGGTGCTGGCCGACGAGGCCGCCGGGGCGGCCGCCGAGCTGCGCGATGTGCTCCTGCGCATCCCCAACGTGCCCTCGGCCGACGCCCCCGACGGCCTGACGGAGGAGTCCAACGTCGTCCTGCGGGTGGAGGGCTACGACGAGGCGTCCTACGGGGCGCACCAGCGGGTGCCCCACTGGGACGTGGGTGCGGCCCTCGGCATCCTCGACCTGCCGGCGGGCGCCCGGCTGTCGGGGTCGATGTTCCCCCTCTACCGGGGCGCGGGGGCGGCGTTGGTGCGGGCGCTGTGCCAGCTCGCCCTCGACCGCAACGCCGACGCCTTCGAGGAGGTGCGGCCGCCATCGCTGGTGCGGACCGAGACCATGGTCTCCACCGGGCACCTCCCCAAGTTCGAGGACGAGGCCTACCACGTCGAGCGCGACGACCTGTGGGCCATCCCCACGGCCGAGGTGCCCCTCACCTCCATGGCCCGCGACGAGGTGCTGACCGAGGACCGGCTGCCGTGGCGGCTGATGGCCCACACGAGCTGCTTCCGGCGGGAAGCGGGTTCGGCCGGGAGGGACACGCGCGGCCTGCTGCGGGTCCACGAGTTCGACAAGGTGGAGATCCTGGCCTACGCCACCCCCGGCCAGGCGGCCGAGGTCCACGCCGACCTGTTGGCCCGGGCCGAGGGCTCGCTGGCCGCCCTGGGCCTGGCCTACCGGGTGCTGGACCTGTGTGCCGGCGACCTGGGGGCGTCGTCGGCCCGGACGTTCGACATCGAGGTCTACGCCCCCGGCTGCGGCATGTGGCTGGAGGCGTCGTCGGTCTCGTGGTTCTCGGACTACCAGGCCCGGCGGGCGAACGTCCGCTACCGGCCCGAGGCCGGAGGGCCGCCGGCCGTCGTCCACACCCTCAACGGCTCGGGCCTGGCCGTGCCCCGGGTGTGGGCCGCCCTGGTGGAGACCTACCGCCAGCCGGACGGCTCGGTGGCCATCCCCCCGGTCCTTCAGCCCTACATGCGGGGCCAGACGAGGATCGGGTGAGCCGGGCCCAGGCGACCTTCGCCGTGGCCCTGGCCGTCGTGGCCCTCGGGGTCATGGTCGTGGCCGGGTTCGTGCTGTCCTGGCCCCGCCGGCGGGCGCAGACGACCTACAAGGGGGCGCCCGGGCAGTGGGCCTTCCTGGCCCACCGGGTCACCGGCTTCCTGGTGTTCGCCTTCTTGCTCCTCCACATCGTCGACGTCTCGCTCGTGCGCTGGCCGTCGCTCTACGACGACGTGCACCGTCTCTACAGCAACGTGGTCCTGCGACTGTTCGAGGTCGGGCTGCTGTTCGCCCTGCTGTTCCACGCCCTCAACGGGCTGCGCATCATCGCCGTCGACTTCTTCCCGGGGGCCATCGCCCGCGAGCGCCACCTCCTGACCGCGGCCGTGGTCCTGACGGTGGCGGCCGGCGTGCCGGGGGCGGTCGTCATCATGTGGCCGTTCGTGGAGGGCCGGTTCTGATGGCCACCCAGGTCGAGGGGCGGGGCCAGGGGCCCGGGCCCGGCCACCAGCGGCGGGGCTTCGAGGCGTGGTCATGGCTGTTCATGCGCCTCTCGGGGCTCGTCCTGGTGTTCCTGGCCCTGCTCCACTTCGCCATCACCCACATCATCAACGACGTGGCCGAGACCGACTACCGGTTCGTGGCCGAGCGCTGGGAGAACCCCCTGTGGCGGGTGTTCGACTGGCTGTTGCTGGCCCTGGCCCTGCTCCACGGGGCCAACGGGGCCCGCTGGGTAGCCGAGGACTCGGTGCGCCGGCCCCGGGCCCGCAAGGTCGTCAAGGGCCTGCTCTACGGGGCCAGCGCGGTCCTTTTCGCGTACGGCACCTTTACCATCGTGGCGTTCTCCCCCGCTTGACGATGCTGCCCACCACCTCGCCCCCGCCCGCTCCCGCAGCTCCGAGCCGGCGGGGGCCGGTGGCGTTGGCCATCGTGCTGGCGGTCGTGCTGGCCGGGGCCGTGCTGGCCCTGGCCCTACGCGATGGTGGCGACGGCGGCGGGGGCGTGGGAGTAGGCCCGGGGGCCACGGTCGCGCCCGCCCGGCAGGGCGTGTTCGACGAACTGATGGCCCAGGTGGCCGAGGTCCGGGGCCTGGAGTGGACCGGCCCGCTCGACCTCAAGGTCGTCCCCAAGGACGAACTGGTCGAGCTCGTGCGGGAGTCGTTCACCGAGGACACCGACGAGGCCGAGGTGGAGGCGGTGGAGGCCACGCTCAAGTTGCTGGGCCTGCTGCCCGCCGACCTCGACTACGGGCGGCTCATCGAGGACCTCTTGGCCGAGCAGGTGCTCGGCTACTACGACCCCAAGACCAGGGAGCTGTTCGTAGGGGGCGAGGGAGGGGACACCGGCGCGTTCGACGTGGCCACCCGGCTGGTAATAGTCCACGAGATGGTCCACGCCCTCACCGACCAGGTGTTCAACTTCGGGCCGGCCACCATCGCCCTCGACGAGCAGGACCGCACCGAGGAGCTGACGGCCTACAGCTCGCTGCTGGAGGGCGACGCCGTACTGACCACGGAACTGTGGGCCGAGCGCCACCTCACGAGCACCGAGCGGCTGTCAGCGGCGTTGGGGGGAGGCGGTGACATCAGCACGTTCCTGCGGGCGCCCGAGTACGTACGCCAGTCGCTCTTCTTCCCCTACCGGGAGGGTCTGGAGTTCGTGCGGGGCCTCCACCGGGCCGGCGGCTTCGCGGCCGTCGACGCCGCCTATGCCAACCCGCCCACCTCCACCGAGCACATCCTGCGCCCCGCCACCTACCAGGCCGGCCAGCAGCCGTCCCCGCCCCCGATGCCCGACCTGGCGGCGGCCACGGGCTGCGCCCAGGTCTACACGGGCGTGGTCGGCCAGTTCGACATGCGGGCCGTGCTCGACACCCACCTGACCCTGGCCGATGCCGACAGGGCCGTAGAGGGGTGGAACGGCGACGCCCTGTCAGTCGTACGCTGCGGCAACTCGCTGGGGCTGGCCAACCGCTGGGCCACCGACCCCGGCACCGACCCCGCCCGCCTGGTCGAGGCCCTCGGCCGCTGGGCCCGGCAATGGTCAGGGGGCGGTCAGGGCCCGACGGCCGACGGCCGGTTCACCGGTCCCCGGGGATCGGGCCGGGTGGTGCGGGCCGGTCCCAACGTGGAGCTGGTCCTTGCCCAGGACGCCTCCACCCGGGACCTGCTCGTGCGGGCCCTGTCGCCGTCGTAGTGCCACACCGGTTACCTCAACGGTTGTCCGTGGGCTCGGACGACGCCGCGGGCCGCAGGATCAGCTCGAAGGCGACCCAGATCGTCTTCGAGAACGGGTAGAAGACCAGGGGCGCGATCACGGCGGCCACCGCCCCGCCGGTGAACACCGGCCACAGGCTGGCATCGGGCCGGGTGGCCAGGAGCCATATCAGGGGGGCGATGCACAGGATCACCAGGAGCGCCTCGGCCACCACCAAGTTGACGACGTAAGCCCCCAGGAAGAACCCCTCTTCCCGCTCGAAGCGGTACCCACAGCCCGGGCAGTGGTCCTTCATCCTGAACCAGCTGCGGAACAGCCGGCCGGCCCCGCATCGAGGGCACCGCTTGACGAGCCCTCGGGCCAGCATCCGGGCGGGAGCGGGTTCGGGCATCAGGCGCGCCGCGCCGGCGATCAGTCGATCTCGCCGAGCGCGGCCAGCACGTCGGCGTCGTCGGCATCGGCCTCGGGGCCGTAGGCCATCACCAGCGTCCCGTGGGCCGAGCACAGCGGGCAGACCAGCGCGGCCACAGCCAGCATGTCGGCCGGATCGGACGCGCCCTCCGTCCGCTCCAGCGCGTCGATCTGCACCTCGGCCGCCGGGCTCTCTTGGTGGCAGGTCATGCATACGACGTGCCCCGCAGGGCGCACTGCCATCTGGCCGCGGTAACCCTCGAGCTCGAAGGCGGCCATCAGCTCGGCCAGCGTCCGGCTGTTCACCGACTCGGGGTCACCCATCCTCTGGCTTACCTCCGCTCCTGCCACCGGCGCCTTCGCCGCGGCCTCGACGCACTAAGGAGCAGGCTACTGCCGGGCCCGGTGCCCGTCAGTCGCGAGGGGTGTGGCGATGACGACGTCCTGGTAGCTCAGGTGGTCGGCTCGTCCTGACCAGGACCCGAACCGGATGGGCTCGATGACACGGAGGCCGTTGCTGGCCAGCAGGGCACGGAACCGGTCTTCGGGGTAGGCCACGGCCGCACACGGGACCTCTTCGCGCTCGACCAGGTGGTCCCCTCGGTCGAACCGGAATGTCAGGTCGCCGCTGGCGCCGCCGGCCAGCGCGGCCCGGGCCTCGTCGTTCATCAGGAAGGCGGTGACCAGGAAGCGCCCGCCGGGTCTGAGGACCCGCGCCGTCTCCCGCAGGTAGTTGCCCACGTCGTCGGGGAGCATGTGGGTGAAGACCGACGTCGCAATGGCCACGTCGAACGACCCGGTCTCGTACCCGAACACGTAGTCCCGGGCCGCGATGGTGCCTCCCGGGTTGTAGCGGTCGTTGTAGATGTCGGCCAACCGGAACTCGAAGTTGGGGAAACGGGGCGAGATCCGCGACTGGCACCACTCGACGCCCACCGGGACGATGTCGAACCCCTGGTAGCTGCCACTTGTGCCGAGGTAGCGAGTGAGGGGCACAGCCATGCGCCCGATGCCACAGCCCACGTCGAGCACCGAGGCCGTGGGGCGGAGGTCGGCCAGGTCGACGAGGTAACCGAGGAAGCTCTCGCCCACCTCCTTGAACGATCCTCCGACGTATTTCACAAGGTGGCGGGGTGGGGTGAGCGAATGGCGCCCGCGCAGGATGACCTCGCCCCGTTCGACCACCGTCCGGACCACCCGCCGGGCGGGCCGGGCCAGCGATGAGAACCCGCTCGTCACAGCCACCTTGTTAGTCCACCGGCTGCCTGCTCTGTCGGGTTCATGCGGCCGCCTGGCCCGCCTGGCCCGGCTGGCCCGCGGGGCCCTCGTCGAGCAGGTCGAGCACCGCCTCCTCGACCGGGCCCCAGCCCACCGGGGTGAAGGGCGGGCCCGTGACCGCCCGTTCTGTCCGCCCGTGAGGGAGGGCGGTCCCGAGGTCGAAGGCGACCGCCTCCAGCGCCCCGAGGATGGTCCGGCCTTCGCGGAAGCGGTCTATCAGCCGGGGGTCCACGTAGGACGACCGGCACACGGCCGGTGTGTTGCCCAGGTAGTGGGCCACCTCGGAGATGGCCCGGGCCACGGCCCGCTTGCGGCCGTGCTCGGACGCGGCGTTCTCCGAGACGGCCAGCGCCACGGCGGCCAGGACGGTGGCGTTCCACGTCCTGAAGTCCTTGGCCGAGAACTCGCGCCCCGCGCAGCCCTTGATGTAGGCGTTGATGTCGGCCGATCGGACGTCGACCCAACGCCGGCCGTCCTTCCACACCAGCAGGTCGTCGGGCCCGCTCCGGCGGCGCTTCAGGGCGGCCAGTACGTCGACGACCGCGGGGTCGACCACCGAGTGGGCCCGGCGCTGGCCCGACTTGGCCACGTAGTCGAACGTCACGTGGTCGCCCGCGATCGTGACGTGCCGGCGCTGCATGGTGGCCAGGCCGTACGTCTGGTTCTCCTCGGCGTAGCCCTCGGTGCCTATGCGGAAGAAGCCGAGGTCGAGCAACCGGGTGGCGCACGCCAGGACCCGCTCCCGGCCCAGGCCGGGCTGGTCGAGGTGGGCCCACACGCACTGGCGGACCTGGGGCATGGCCCGTCCGAAGTCGAGCATGTGGTCGAACTTCTCCCGGTCGCGGTGGGCCCGCCAGAGGTCGTGGTAGCGGTACTGCCGGCGGCCTCGGGCGTCCACGCCGGTGGCCTGGATGTGGCCGCGGGGGTCGAGGCACACCCACACGTCGGTCCACGCGGGCGGGATGACCAGTGCCCGGATGCGGTCGAGCTGGTCGGGATCGGTGACCCGCTGGCCGTCGGGGCGCACGTAGGTGAAGCCGCGCCCGGCCCGCCGCCGGCGGATGCCAGGGGAGTTGCAGTCGCTGCGGCGGAGGCGGTAGGTCATGGCGGTTCGGCGGTCGTCTACCCCGGCTTCGTCGGTTTCGACCCTGGCTCGCCGGGGTAGGCGCGCCCGGATGAAGAACGTCGTGCCCCCGACCCCGCCGTTCCCGCCTGTCGACCCGCCGGCCCCCCACCCCGGGCCCGGTCCCATCCCCGTCCCACCGGTCCCCGAGCCTCAGCCCGACCCGCCCGTCCCCGACCCTCAACCCGTCTGACCGGGGGTCCCCGTCCCCGTCCACATCGGCACGTCGGGTTGGCAGTACGCCTCCTGGCGCGGCCGCTTCTACCCCGAGGGTCTGGCTCAGCCGCGTTGGCTCGGCTACTACGCCGAGCGGTTCACGACCGTCGAAGTCAACAACGCCTTCTACCGCCTGCCAGATGCGTCCACCTTCGAGGCGTGGGCCGCTCGGACGCCCCCCGACTTCGTGATCGCCGTCAAGGCCAGCAGGTACCTGACCCATGTCAAGCGCCTCGACGAGCCGGCCGAGCCCGTCTCCCGCCTTCTCGACCGGGCCAGCCATCTGGGGCCCAAGCTCGGGCCGGTGCTGATCCAACTGCCCCCCAACCTGCGGGTCGACCCCCGCCGGTTGGCGGCCACGCTGGACGAGTTCCCCGCGGCCGTCCGGGTGGCCGTCGAACTGCGTCACGAGTCATGGTTCTGCGACGAGGTGAAGGAGCTCCTGGAGGAGCGAGAAGTGGCCTTGTGCCTGGCCGACAGCCCGCACCGGCGCACCCCGTTGTGGCGTACCGCCCCTTGGGGTTATCTACGTATGCACGAGGGCCGGGCGGCGCCCGCCCCCTGCTACGGGCGCCGGGCGCTGTCGAGCTGGGTGGAACGCCTGGCTGAGGGGTGGGGCTCGGCGGACGACGTGTTCGTCTACTTCAACAACGACACCAACGGCTGCGCCCCGCGAGACGCGGCCATGTTCGGGCGAGCGGCCCGGCGGGCGGGCCTCGACGTCGGCCGGCTGCCGACCGCCGGTTCGGTGAGGGCCGGCTGATCGGCTCTCGAGGTTTCCCTCGCGGGAGCTCAGGCGGCCTGGGGAGCCGAGAGACGAGCCGATGGCTCCTCTTCTTCGTCGGCCCCGCTGATCCTCTCGGCGACGTCGGCCAGCTCGAGATGGATGGCGGCGATCTCGCGTTCTATCGCCTGGGAGTCTTCGGTCCGGCCTTGTACCTCGGCCCGGCGCTTGTTCTCGACAAGTTCGACGAGCTGAAGCTCGAGGCCGACCATGTGGTCCTCGAGTCTCGGGTCTGTCATGGTCGGGTATATGCCCAGGGGCGGTGCCTGCGAACCCTGCCCCGCCCTATGGTGGGGGCCTTCACACCCTGCACAAGGAGGTGGGCGGATGAAGTTCCTGGTCATCTGGCGCATGGAGATCTCCCGTCTCAGCGCCGACATGATGAAGACCGTTCTGACCATGCCCGACTACGCCAAGCCCCTGGAGGCGTCGGGCAAGGTGATCGGCCGCTACCACATCGTCGGTTCTCACGGCGGGGCGTGGATATACAACGTCGAGTCCAACGACGAGCTCGAGATGCTGCTGGCCAAGTCGCCGGTCTACAACTTCGCCCACTTCCAGGTCTTGCCATTGGCGGATATGTCGTCTTTGCCCCTGAGCCCGGGGTAGGCCGCGGGTCATGGCACCGCAACCGCTCGAAGACTTGATCGAGAAGCTGGCTGGCGCGGTGGCGATCGACACCGTGGCTAAGCCGTTGGCCAAGAAGGTCGCCTCCACCGTCCCCCACGGACCGGCCAAGGACGCCTTGAGCGGCACCTGGCTGGGCCACCCGCTCCACCCGCTGCTCACCGACCTGCCCATCGGGTGCTGGACGAGCGCCATGGCGCTCGACCTGTTCGGGGGTCGCCGGGGGCGTCCGGGTGCCCAGTTCCTGGTGGCCGCCGGCATCCTGGCCGTGGTCCCGACGGCGGCCACCGGCCTCTCTGACTGGTCCGACACCCTGGGCGAGGACCGTCGCCTGGGCTTCGTCCACGCCGTCACCAACACCGTGGCCGTCGGCCTGTACGCCCTCTCGTGGAGGGCCCGGCACCGGGGGGAGCACGCCAAGGGCGTCGTGTTGGGCTTGGTCGGGGGCACGGTGGCCACGGCCAGCGCCTACGTCGGCGGCCACCTGGCGTGGCGCCGGGGGGTCAACGTCGACCGCCATGCCTTCCAGCACCACGAGGACGGCTGGATCGACGTGGGCTCTTACTCGGACCTGGAGGACGGTCGCCCGGTGGCCACCTCGGTGGGGGACGACGACGTTCTCATCGTGCGGCTGGGCAACGAGGTCTTCGCCGTATCCGACGTGTGCGGCCACGCCGGTGGCCCTTTGCACGAGGGAACGGTCGAGGGCCGCTGCGTGACCTGCCCGTGGCACGGGAGTGTGTTCAGCCTCGACGACGGCCACGTCGTGCACGGTCCGGCCACCGGCCCCCAGCCCGGCTACGACGTGAGGGTGATCGAAGGCCGCGTCGCCGTGCGCCACCGGTAAGGCCCCCTTTGCCTCTCCGTCGCCACCGACCGTCCCGCTCGCACGACGAGGCGGGGCCGGCCGGTGCGGCCGGGGGTACGGGCCCGGCCGGAAGTGCGGGGCCGGCCGGGGGTGCGGGCCCGGCCGGGTTGGGGCCGGCGGGTGCGGGCGGTCCGGAGGGCGGTGGGGCGTTGGCCGGGGCCGAGGGC